>JAKSDM010000823.1 GCA_022360135.1 Pseudanabaenales cyanobacterium
CCCGCTATCTGCACATCGTGGTTTCTTTGGCAACCAGCATTTTTCAAAAGCCAATGCGTATTTGCAAAAAAACGGCGTTGAGCCAATTTCCTGGTCGCTATAGGCGGTTCAATTAATAATTACCATGCTTTGATTGGAGACAGATATAAAAAGCTTTATTGTCTTGATTGGGGTTATGCAATTCCGACTCAACTCTATCGAGCTACGATTTAATTTTCTGCGATATGCTGCTAAACCAAGCTAGTCTTCAGGATCAGCATCGTGTTTGAATTCATTACCCTCCCCGAGCAACTGCCGCCCGTCGCCCCCTATTCCCATGCCGTCAGAGCTGGTGACTTCCTATTTGTGACCGGACAACTGGCGGAAGATCCGGAAACGGGTCAAGTGATTAAAGGCCCGATTGAAACCCAAACTACCCAAGTGATGGAAAATTTAAAGCAGGTTCTAGAGCATGCGGGAACCTGCTTTGAGAAGGTGGTTATGGCTCGGGTGTTTGTCACGGACTTTCGGTATTACGATGTGGTTAATCGGATTTATTCCTCTTACTTTCAACTAGGACGCTATCCCGGGCGTACTGCGGTTGGGGTGACTGGGCTGGCTGGCTTTGGAGATGTGGAGATTGATCTCATTGTCTACTGTGGGGATTAAATTCTTAAATGGATGCGCCTGACTCTGCCAACCCATTGTTGAGTCTTGACTACGAGGCTGCCTTAGAATCCCTGGGAGATGACTATTACGATATCGTCCCAGCGGCAGTCTTTCCCCAACATATCCTGCGGTTTCGTAATGATGATCTGCTGCCAACGCTAGTCCTCGATCCCAGCACCGTCATCGATCAGCATTTTATCCAGGCATTCGGTCAGTTCCAGGGGCGAGATCCTTTTCTGGCGCTGCGTTACCACGGGTACCAGTTCGGTGATTACAACCCCTTCTTGGGAGATGGTCGGGGATTTCTCTATGGTCAAGTCCGGGGACTTGATGGGGAACTGTACGATTTTGGTACGAAAGGCTCAGGGACGACGCCGTATTCCCGGGGAGGTGATGGTCGACTGACCCTCAAAGGAGGGGTGCGGGAGGTTTTGGCGGGCGAAGCCCTGCATCACCTCGGGGTAAAAACCTCTCGCTGTTTGAGCCTAATTGAAACGGGCGAGGCCCTTTGGCGGGGGGATGAGCCATCCCCCACTCGGTCTTCAGTGATGGTGCGGTTCAGTCGCTCCCATATTCGGTTTGGCGTCTTCGAGCGGCTTCACTATCTGGAGCGGCCAGATCTGATCCAACTGCTACTGAATCATGTGATCGCATATTATTACCCTAACCTCCATGCCGTCAGCGATCCCCAAGAGCGCTTTGCCCAATTCTATGCCGAACTTGTGCAACGGGTGGCGGATTTAGCGGCTCAGTGGATGTCGGTGGGCTTCTGCCATGCGGTGCTGAACACCGACAATATGTCGATCACGGGGGAAAGTTTTGACTATGGTCCCTATGCGTTCATAGACCAGTACAATCCTCGCTTTACCGCCGCCTATTTCGATTACTTCGGACGCTATAGCTACGGCGCACAACCCAACATTTGCCGCTGGAATCTGGAGATGCTGCAACATCCCCTAAAACCCTTCATTTCTTCAGCTGATATGGAGGTTGGGCTGTCCCAATATGAAGATCACTACCAAGCGGCCTATCGACAACGAATGCTCCATAAGTTGGGGTTTGACGACCTGTCTATTGGCCTGGCGAAGCACCTGTTGAAATTGACAATTCAGCTGCTAGAAGAAACCGTCGTGAGTTACCACGACTTTTTTCTACAGCTGAGCGAACAGTTTTCGTCGGAGTGGCGATCGCACCCCGATCAAATCTTCAGCACCCCCTTAATGGCCTCAGATCCCGGAGCTGCTGAACTCCTCGATCAGTGGCGGCATTTCTACCATCGCTGCCTGAATAGCTTGCCTGAAGAAGCGATGGAAAGCATCGCCCAGCGGTTGCGCCAGACTAATCCCGTTACTGTCCTGTTAAGACCTGAAATTGAAGCCATTTGGGAACCCATTACGGCAGAAGATAATTGGGCTCCCTTCTATAATTTGTTGAAACGAATACAGCAGCCTTTTTGCCTCAGATAATTTGCCTCAGATAATAGACTATTAGGGGGAAGGAGTCGTAGGAAGACAAACTAGTATAAATGAACCACAATAAAACAACTGGCAAATTTAACGATTTGAGCCTAGTTTATGGCTAGCTTAGCGATTAATCCTACTTCTCATATCTCCTCTCGTCCCCCTGCCTGGTCAACCATTCGCTTCCGCCGCGCTAGGGAAAAAAAGGGCTGGGCATTGCTCGGGATCCCCTGTAACATTTATCCACTCGTAGCCCTGCGCCTATTTGAGCGTCAGGCTCGGCTCATCAACCGACATCAGGATGGCCCATTTGTCAGCCTATTGTTTGAGGCTTCCCCCGCCCTCGCCGCTAATCTGGCTTGTGTTTTCCCTGCCCCGCCGGGCTGTGAGGTATTGAGGATTGCTGAATCCGGCGATCGTATCCTCTCTGGCAAAGCCGCTAAATCTTCAAAAGCGCTAAGTCAACAGATTGATCCGGTTGATGCAGAAGAGATTGCGGCTTGAGAAAACAGTGAACAGAAGACCGAAGACGCCACGAAAAACGCAATCAGGTTTAGCGGAGAAGGTCAACAAGATTGATTTTAGGGAATTACCAGGTTTGTCCTGGAAATGGAGGCGCTTGAGGGAAGCGAGGGTAAAGTGCATAGCAAGCAGTGCGCCTCTACTCAAGCGGATGGCTACTGCTGTGGCAATACCCAATTCAGTATGACCCCGATCAAGCTCGATAGGCCAATTCCTTCCAAGGCAAACTGTCCGGCTTCTAAACTCATACCCCCCACTCCCAACACCAAAATCACGCTGACAACAATAATATTGCGAGGTTTAACCAGATCATCGCCGGACTTAACCAGACTATTCATGCCCACAACAACGATAGCGCCAAATAGCACCACTAGGACACCTCCCATCACAGGGCTGGGGATGGTTTCTAAAGCAGCCCCTAACTTGCCTAAAAAAGATAATAGGATGGCCAGAACAGCTGCCCAGGTCATAATAGCGGGATTGAAGGCTCGAGTTAGGGCCACGGCCCCTGTGATTTCAGAGTAAGTCGTATTGGGTGGGCCACCCAAGCAGGCAGCGACGGAGGTCGCGAGGCCATCTCCTAAAAGGGTGCGATGGAGCCCAGGTTCTTGCAGGAAGGGCCGACCGGTCACAGAACTAATGGCCAAGATATCGCCAATGTGTTCGATAGCAGGTGCGATCGCAACGGGCACAAGATATGCGATCGCGGGCCAATGAAATGAGGGGGCTGTAAAGCTAGGCACGGCAAACCAAGGTGATGCACCAAGGGGCGAAAAGTCGACCATGCCAAAGGGGAAGGCTGCCCCGTAGCCCACAGCGATCCCCATTAGGATAGGCAGCAACCGCAACATGCCTCGGGCCAAAATTGCTGTCAAGATGGTCGCTAGCAAGGCTACGGCTGCGACTATCTTGGCAGCTCTGCTACTGTAGGTATCTCCAGCTTCAGAGGCCATTTGTACTGCAATCGGAGACAAGGATAAGCCAATGACCATAATCACTGGCCCGGTAACCAGGGGAGGCAAAATCCGCATTACCATTTCTGGGCCTCGCCAAAAGATCAGTAAGCTCAAGGCCAGATATAGCAACCCCGCTGCAACCAAGCCTGACAGGGTTGCGGGTAGGCCAAATTCTTGGACACCAAAGGTGATCGGGGCAATAAAGGCAAAGGAAGAGGCTAACAAAACGGGGATCTGGCCGCCAGTAATAACTTGAAACAGCAAGGTGCCAAGACCGGCGGTGAATAAGGCGACGTTGGGATTGAGCCCGGTCAGGATGGGGACGAGCACCAAGGCTCCGAAGGCAATGAATAGCATCTGCGCTCCCACGACAATATCCTTGGCGCGGAGGTGATAGGTGGTTGAGGAGTGGGCTTCAGTGTCTGATATTTGAGGGGGGCTTGACATAATTGAGTTGAAGTTGATCAAAAGGGAATGCATGGTGGCAAGTTTATACAACCGCTACCAGTTACTCAAAAAAAATCGGCGAAAATATTGGACAGCAACCTTGGCTGGCCCAAAATTTACAGACCTAAGAAGTTGTGATCAAGCGTCAGGATTTCGATAGCAATAGCTAGTAGAACGACCTTCGTCTCTTTGAGCGCGAATCCCAGACTCTAGAGCCGCCAAAAAATGCCAGAACTCTTTGCCAAATTCCCGCATCCCTTCTGAAGAGACTATCGGGTTTTACCAGCGAATCTGCTTAAAGCCAGCAGTTCAGAATGCCCATTCATAAGTGGCTCAACTGAGGTAATAGTTATCGCAGCTGAACTTCTAACCGTCAACAAATAAAGTATAGGCTATGGGCACACCTTCCTGAAGCGGCTTAGAGATGTTTTTGATAAATCCATATGTTGATAACCATTGAGTCGATTAGCGCCTTTGACATTTTTGGTTTCCAGGTTGCGATCGCGGGAATCCTCTATCTATATAGTTGAATATAGAGGGGCCTCTGCGCCTATCCCGTTAAATGATCAGCACTTCCTCTGCACAAACGGCGACCATTCTGACTGATTGCGAATGCCCATTACAACGGCAACAAGCAGCCCTGATCCAACTGTCAAAGTGTCAGGCTATCTACGGTGGAGATCTAAATACTGCATTCCAACAAATTACGCAACTGTTAAGTCAGGTCCTTAATATAGAGCGGGTTAGCATCTGGTTGTACAACGCGATTCAGGTAGAGATCAATC
>JAKSDM010000969.1 GCA_022360135.1 Pseudanabaenales cyanobacterium
AAGCCGCCATATTGGCATCTCTGCTGGCCACGATAAATTCTTCTTCTAACTGATGTTTTTGGATGTAATGAGCAGTTTTACGACTTGCAGAAAAGGGTTTTATGACATCTCCAAAGAAGCATGCAATTCCGCTAAAAAAATGAATGTAAAGGAGAATCATGAGGACTATATGATGCCCTCTTCTTGCTAAAGATAGTAGATTCTGTCGCGGAGGAAAGCCGTTAAGAAGCGAGGTTTCTCTTTCAGAGTAACTAGCTAACCATAGAGAAGATAAAAGAATTAAATAGAAATGCCCAAAATGGCGCGGTCCAATCCCCAAGAAGCGAAAGTATGTAAATGCAAGAATTTCAAATGTTGCTACCGTATAGAAGAAGAGAGGAAGTTTTTTGGGGAACAATTTGAATAAAGTCAAGACGACAATAAATAGTGCGATAAAGCCACAGAAAATTAGATCAATCCATCTTTTGCTGGTAGGTGTAATTAAAGTATAGCCAGCAAATAATCTACCAATTACCACAAAAAGCCGATGTAGATCGAAGTGAGTAACCCATCCACTGACTAGACCGCCGTGATTATAACTATCTACTGGCGGCAGAATAATATAGATTGCTAAAAGGTGACAGAGTAGTAGAATTAACAGGCTGACTGGTAAATCGTACTTCTGACTTTGAGATAGATATTTTTTTCGATGTTCTGCATCCACACAAAACTCTACTAGTAAGGTTAACCACAAGGCGCATGATATGAATAAAGCATAAGCATTACTATTCGCCATTAAACCCAACAGAATGGATAGAAAAATATATGTTGTCTTTCTTTGGTTAAAACAAGTGCAAAATGCAAAGAGGAATAGCATTCCCAAAGCATAGTTTCGACTAAATAGTAGATATTTATAAAATGGCAGATATCCAAATATAAAAAGAATTCTTTGTCTCCAGCTAAAAGGACTAAAAAACCAAAAGATAGTTGCTGAAGAAATCGCAAGTAATAGATGAGATAACTGCATAACAAGGGGGGTGTCAGCAATATTTCTCAGGAAGGCAAGTGATATGGCCCAGAGAATAGGATGACCTTGATAATGAACATTCCCAATCAAATCTAGAAAAGAGTGGCTATCTCTAACAATTAGCCATGTATTCATTTCATCTCGCCACATCGAATGTCTAAGAATACCGATTAAACCGAGGATGGAAAAAATAAATACACTTAGCCAGCGAGCATGGAGAATCGATCTTGACCATTGGGGCATGTCATCGAATGCTACGTCACTACACGGATAGGGTATCAAACTCTATTTGCAGCGTACCCATGGGATTCATGGCCCCATTTCAGAATTTGATGATCAATTCTGGTTCGTGTCGTATTAGCGTAGAACTTGTCGAAGACACAACTGATGAAAAAAGATGACCCATGCTGTAACTTCCTTAGCTGAATGGACTCTGCTGGCTGATCAAGCTTTGGCGGGTGAGTTATTGACCCGAGAGCAAGCCCGAGCAGTGTTACAGGCGCCCGATGATGTCTTATTAGATCAACTGGCTGCAGCCTATCGGGTGCGTCGGCGCTATTGGGGTAATCGGGTTAGGCTTCACTTCCTGCTCAATGCCCAAAGTGGTCTTTGTCCTGAAGATTGTCACTATTGCTCACAGTCAAAGATTTCTACGGCTGACATCGAAAAATATCCGCTGCTGGCGAAAGACAAAATTCTAGGCGCAGCCGAACGCGCTTCAGAGTTAAAAGCGGCTACCTTCTGTATGGTTATTTCTGGGCGGTCTCCGTCAGAATCGGTGTTTGAAAAGGTGCTGGACGCTGTGCGGACGGTTAAAGCCAACTATGATCTTAAAATCTGCGCTTGCTTAGGGTTATTGAATCAAGAGCAAACCCAGCGCTTGGCTGAGGCTGGGGTCGATCGCGTCAATCACAATCTGAATACGTCTGAAGAAAAATATTCCACTATCTGCACAACCCATACCTTTAGCGATCGCGTCACCACGGTTAAAGCAGTCCAGGCCGCAAACATCACCCCTTGTTCTGGCGGAATTTTGGGGATGGGGGAGTCTGATGATGATGTGATTGATTTAGCCTTATCCCTGCGGCAGCTGAATGTCGCCAGTGTACCCGTGAATTTCCTCATCCCAATTTCCGGCACGCCTCTAGAGCAGCTGCATGAACTCAATCCCCGTCAGTGTTTACGCATTCTTTGTTTATTTCGCTTGATTCTACCCAGCCAGGAAATTCGCATTGCTGGAGGACGGGAGATCCATCTCCGTTCCCTTCAGCCATTAGGCTTATATGCCGCTAATTCCCTGTTTATTGGAGACTATCTAACAACTGCTGGACAGGCTGTTCGTCAAGACTTGGAGATGATCCAAGATGCCGGTTTTGTGCTAGAAGCTCCCGATGGCTCCATAATCGAGAAAGACCCGCTAGCGGATCTGCCGCGATCGCCCCTTGTAGCGATGGTCTCTCGACAACATCGCTAAATCAGCAAAGATTTTTAAATATCTTGCAAAATTAAAACGTAAAGTATAGCAATTCCTCACATTTGGAAAGGCATAATAAGTAAATCAGTTGAAGGCTGACCTGATTAAAGTCTCCCTTCAGATAAAAATGCATCATCCAGATCACTGGGATGATGTTTGCTGCTATTTTGTCAGGTCGAAGATTTAAATGAGCGCAATACCCCGTCGCATATTTATCGGAGATGTTCATGGTCACTACGACGGGCTAATGCGTCTGTTAACAATGATCGACCCAAGCGCCTCAGATCAGATTTACTTTGTGGGCGACTTGATTGATCGAGGGCCGAAGAGCGCCCAGGTGGTTGAGTTTGTTCGCCAGGGACCTTACCAATGTGTGTTAGGCAACCATGAACAACTGCTGTTAGATGCGTTCCAAAATGGAGAGGTGGATATGTCCATGCTCCAAGCATGGCTTTACAGCGGCGGACAAGCTACCCTAGCCAGCTACTCCGATATGGATGCTCTGTTTGAGCATCTTGCTTGGCTTAGTTCATTGCCCTTATATATCGATTTAGACGATGTCTGGTTGGTTCATGCTGGCATGAATCCCTATCTATCGATCAGCGAACAAACGCCTCAAGAACTCTGCTGGATTCGCGAAACATTCCATAACAGTCCTAAACCTTACTTCAAAAACAAGCTAATTATCACAGGGCATACGATTACATTTACATTTCCTGGTATTGCCCCTGGCCAAATTACTCAAGGGGCTGGCTGGCTGGATATCGATACAGGAGCCTATCATCCCAAAAGTGGATGGTTGACAGGGGTTGATATCGACAACCAGGTGGTTCATCAATTCAATGTTTTTCACAATGAATTACGAGTTCGCCCCCTCACAGAGGCCGTAGCGCCAATTAAACCTAAGAAAAAGAAAAAGTTAAAAAAGATCGCCTGAGTCATGCTTTGGCTTCTAAGGGGTCACAGGCAGCCACGAAGTCATCTAGGACTTGGTTGAAGGACTCTTCGTGGGAGATATAGTGATCGCGATCAGGTCGGCCCACCCAAGGATTGGGAAAGGGAGTCAACTTCCCTTAGTTATTTGACATTCCCTATATTTCATTTCCTCAGCCGCGATCTCGGCCTCTTCAGCGGGAAGTTAATCAGTCGATAAGGGATTCATAAAATGACTGATAGCTATACAGTATGCAGATTTATGGCAATTTCCTTGACGAATTCTGACTACATTGGTCTAATTTGAACTACCCGACGCCATCAACAGGATATTCTTTCTAGCTATTCACTATGCTTTTAGCCTTCCTTCTTAATTATCGACAAGATTCATGAATTCCCCCTTCAACTCTGATCCGACTTTTAAGGCTTCGGCTGACCAGAAATTTTCTCCCCCCGTCAGTGGGTATGCCCCCTCTGTTCCCATTTCAGTTTATCGAGAACTTGCTGCCGAACTCCAGGCGACTAAAGCTGTGGTAGATTCTCTAACGACTCAGAATCAGCAGTTAATTCGACAAAATCAACTACTTCAGCGAGAGATCCACAAAGTTGTTTATGCCGCTTTACAGCTTGGGCAATTTGCTGGTGTCGCTCAGTCATCGCCCAACAGCGAGGCTCCCCCTACCTCTGAAGCCATAGGGGAACCGAATCAGGGAGCTGGCTATATGACGCCGAGTCCACCCCCTCCGGAACGCTCATCCCAATCTAAGCCGCCTCAAGTTAGTTTGGCTCCCTTAAAATCGCTAGGGTCTTCCCTGATCAAAGATCGATTATTCTCAGGACAAACTGACCCCTCACACCATAATGGTCCGCCCTTCAGAGAGATTCGAGATTTCAGCGGGCTGTGGGTGACTCTTTCAATTCTATTAGTTGTGCTAACTGCATTCGGCGCTGGCTTTTTAATTATGCGCCCTTTGCTGAATAATCGATAAGAGAACTGACCTGGCGGTTGTCACTGTCTTGATCAACCAACATAGGGCTGTCAGGTAAGCCATCGGTACGATATCGGGAGATCAAACTTAAAAATGAAAAAGATAGAAGCCATCATTCGTCCATTCAAGCTAGATGAAGTCAAAATTGCCTTGGTCAATGCAGGCATTGTTGGCATGACTGTGTCTGAAGTTCGAGGATTTGGCCGTCAGAAGGGTCAGACCGAGCGCTATCGGGGGTCTGAGTATACGGTTGAGTTTTTACAGAAACTAAAGATTGAAATTGTGGTGGAAGACACTCAGGTGGATATGGTGGTGGAGAAAATCATCTCTGCCGCCCGAACAGGGGAAATTGGCGATGGTAAGATCTTTGTGATGCCTGTGGATCAAATTATTCGGATTCGCACGGGTGAGCAGAATTTAGAAGCGGTCTAGAGGGCTGGTTTCCTTTAGCAATTTTCACTTGGATTGAACACATCTCGGCAAGTGGGGGGGCGGGGTGGCCAGTAATCTCGCCTACTCGTCTCCTCAAGCAGCGTTTGACATCATCGCGTTGGCAACCTTGGTGGTGGGGCCAGGCCCTTCCTGGCCTACCGGCTGATTTTCCAGCGCCCGTCGTCGTCATGGTCCTATCACCAACCCAACCATTTTGCCAGGGCTTCGGCAAGTTTTGGGGAATGGATAGCTGTTGTCAGATCCTTCGATCGCGGGCACTCTAGATCGGATAATTATTCCTAAAATCCCATGCTGGCGAGGATCTGGAGTGCAGCGTTGATTGGCGTCGACGCGGTTAAAGTGGGCGTTGAGGTGGATGTTTCGGGGGGGTTGCCTGGAAT
>JAKSDM010000780.1 GCA_022360135.1 Pseudanabaenales cyanobacterium
AAGGCTTTCCAGTCCACGCCATTGCGGAAAATTAAGTCAATGGTGTCTAAGACTTCTTCAAACAGCTTGGTAAACTCCCCTGGCGCAAAGTTTCCACTGCTGGGGCGACGTTCTTGCTGATTGCTGAGGAGATAAACGTAATCACAGTTGGCATCTTCCAATTGAGTGGCGCTATTGATGCTCCAGTCTTCTAGACAAGCGCCTGTTAGGTTTGCTTGATGGAAGTTGGTGTTGAGGGCCTGCGTTTTGGTCAGGTTGGCTCGTTCTAGCCATGCCCTCTCCAAGGTTGCATCAATTAAAACAGATTCCCTTAAGTTAGCGTCACTTAAATCCACCCCTGCCAAGTTTGCTCCCTTAAAGTTGCACTCAACATAGGAGTTGTTGGCGCCTCTGTGAGTGACCAGCAAATCTCGGACATCCGGATTAAGCAGAATGGTCCCACCTAATCTGGCTCGATCTAGCTTTTTGGCCTGATGCCAGCTTGTTCGAGTAATAGTGACGTCTCTTAGATCAGTACTTTTGAGCGTAGCTTGAGCAAAGTCGGCATCGGTTAAATCAGTTTCCCTGAAGCTGGTTCCGCCGATAGCGGCAAAGGCGATCGCAACTGTCCGAGTCCAGGCGTCTCTGGCGTCCCCTCGTAAGGCACGCCAACCAATGTAAGCACTAACCAGTGTAACAGCTCCAGCACTAGCGGCAGTGACAGTGGCAGTGACAGTGAATGCGCTAGCGACAGAAATAATGTCATTCAAAACGCCAGTGTCAACGACAGTGGAAGTGTAAATAACAGCAACAGCGACCGCAACAGCGACTGCAATTGCTATTGCAACCATGCTAGTGACTGCGCCAGCGACCGCAATAGCAATTGCAACAAGGACAGAAACAGGGACAGCAATAGCGACACTAATAATAACCCCGACAGTGAAACCTGTACCTACAAACTGGGCACAAGTGATGGGTACGGGGGTAAAGATAGGTGTAGAGATAATGATAACTATAGAAATAGCAACAGTGATAGCAACAACACCGAGACTTGCTACGATGCCTTTGCGGATCATGATGATGAAGTAGCCCACGATTACAATCAATATGCCCCAGGCACTGATAACAACATCAAAAAGATTATGCTTAAGTATTAGACTTAGAACCGCTAGCGTACCTATGTATCCTGAAAAGATGCCTGAGCCAGCTGATAACAGATACGAAAAAATGACTAAGCTGATTGCCCAGCGGTGCTGTAATCCTGCTTTTGCACCCTTGAAGCTAGTGCCTTTGAGGTTGGCTTTAGTGAAGTTTGCACCTCGGATGTCTGCGTGGCTGAAGTCTGCCCCAGAGAGATTTTGCTCCTTGAAGTTCTGCCCTCGGAGGTTTTCACCGCTAAAATCCCGTCGGCCTGCTTCATAGAAACGCAATAGCTCCTTCGCTTTCACATCCTCTCCTAAGACAGTTGCTTCGGTGTGAGTAGGTTAACTGCTCTGCTTTATTAAACTGTAAGAGGATGCAGTGATTTCGCATTTCCGCAAAATTACTGAATAATGTATTAAACCAACTGAGCCAGCTTCTTCAATTTCCGCTTGAAAAGCGGGCGGCGGGGAATGCCTTGCTGAACTTCTTTGTGACTTGATGCAGAGGGGGCGCGATCGCTTGAGGGTTTGGAAAACACTCAGTCGCAACGAAATATCAAGGGTTTTCAGTCTTAGCTTTTCAAATCTCCCTAAATCACCATAAGCATAAATACTTGGGACTGCATATCTTTCCAGCAGGATGCTTCAGCCTTAGCGCTCAAAATTTCTCCGTTGCTAAGAAAAGGCCGAATAAAACTGAAATGATTATGCCGTCAATGACTTGGCAGATCGTGTTTAGAAACCCGCGATCGCAAGTTATTGCAGTGGTTGCAACCTTTGCAGTCAGGAAACATGCGGAGATTTGCTATAGCGCAATGATCAGCTTAGATCCTAAGAATCGAGTTTTATTTTCTCTTGAGAAGTTAGGGTAGCAGTCGGCATGTAATTTAAGCGGATAATCATCATGGGTGTATATTTCAGCGGATTGTAACCGTCTAATGCATCCTACCGGACTGGTTTGCTATCTTGAGAAAGACTTTTCGGGTGGAGCGATTATCAAAACAGCAAAGCGATAAGTTAAGCACCTTGCTGATTGCCCGGGGTTCTTCATGAAATGCTTTTTGCTTAGGAATGCTCATGAAACTGAAAAAACTTGTTTGGAGGAATCCTTATGTATCTGTCGCCTAAATTTTTGTCGACATTAGCAGCGACCCTGGGACTATGCCTGATGGTAGGCTGTAGCTCCTCTTCACCGAATATCTCTGTGGAAGAGCCCACTCCCAAAACTGCGGTAGTTGATGTTGAGGATGCTCCCTCTGCTGAGGCTTCCCCCTCCGCTAGTGAGACCCCGCCCGCTACTGCCGAAGCTTCCCCCGCTGCTACTGAGGTCTCTTCATCTGGAGGTAATGAACCCGCTGCTGTCTTTGCTGAAAACAGCATCGCCATTCGCGGGGCAGACCCTGTGGCTTATTTCACTGAAGGCGGCTATGTGGCTGGGAGTTCTAACTACACTCATGAGTGGGGCGGCGCTGTCTGGCAATTCGCCAGCGCCGAAAATCGTGATTTGTTTGCCAGCAATCCCACGCAGTATGCACCTCAATACGGTGGTTTCTGTGCTTGGGCTGTGAGCGAGGGGTATACGGCTCCCATCGATCCCACTGCCTGGAAAATTGTAGATGGTAAGCTTTACCTCAACTTCGACGCCCGCATCCAAAGGCGCTGGGAGCGAGATATCCCTGGCAATATTGCTAGAGCCGATCAAAACTGGCCGAGAGTGGCCAGTAATTAGTACTCCATCACAGAAAAAAGAGTCGTGTTGCAAGTGCTCCGAGCAAAGCTCGGCTTTCGTTAGCTATTACCCCGGCAATATAAGTTTTAAACAACAATCCAGTGTCTATAAGAATTTCCGGCTGTAAAAAACATACTCAATTACTGCCGGGTTAATAGGTGAAAGTGTCAGAACTCAGTACTCGTTCTACTATTCTCAATAATGTTGAGAAAATTCCCATCAATCACAATGAAGAATTAACACTTTCAGGGCCTTATTCCGGTTATATTTTTCCATAACGAAACTTGAGATCTCAGTTCTGACAGTTTCTTCACTAAACTTGAAAGAGCTGTCTTTATATTTACTTTGAGCTGTGTCTCAATAGAATATTCTTCGAAATTCTTTGGAGAGTTTTTGTGTCAATTGGCCAACACTTCCCTCGCCAATGACAAAATCGTCAACTCGAGTTACTCCAAGGATACGCTTAGTTGTACCGGTCACAAAAATCTCTTGGGCAGAATAGAGAGTCTTAAGTGACACTGATCTCACCTCAACGTTAATTCCCATCGACTCTGCAAGTTCAATCACTTTGTTGCGTGTTATTCCAATTAGAAGAGAGTCTCCCGGCGTCATAAGTTTACCATCAACTAATAGGAAAATATTCCAAGTAGTTCCCTCACTGACGTCGCCAGAGGAATTCACGAAGACTGAATCATCAAAGCCAGTTGTTTTGGCCTCTAAGCATCCAAGTACTGATGGTAGAAAGCTGAGATTTTTAACCCTGGGAAAGAGCCGAGAATATTTCAAAGAGAGTAAAGAGATACCGGTTGAGTAAGTGCTTTCTTGTGGAAAATCAAGTGGTGTTACAAAGATAATAAGATTAGGCTTACAGCTATTTATGCTGTAGCTGGGTATCTCACCAACTCCACGTGTGATAGTAATTCTGATTCGTCCATTGGGTCCCTTCATCCGTTGAAATGTCTCCTTAGCCAGCTCGCTTAGCTGACTTTTTGACCACGGATGTTCTAGAGAAATAGCGCTACAGCCTTCAATAAGACGATCTAGATGTTCATCAAGCCACCAAATTTTTCCATCAACGGCGGCAATTGTATCAAATACTCCATCACCATACAACAATCCGTGATCAAATACGGAAATTTTTGCCTCATCAGCGTCCATAAATTTCCCGTTGATACAGACCATTATCTTAAAATCCTCAGACATCTAATGGACACCTCGAAAAATTCAAGCTACACTCATCAAGCTAACCTTGAAATCAGTCTTTTTGAAAAATTGAATGGAATATAAATTTATAACGCTCCCACCAAGGTAGTCCCTGCCAAACGATAAAGATAGAAAAAATATAAGCTCCATATTGTGCTCCGTCTGACTTCGTTTTGGTTTCCGACAACTCTGCCATAGGCGGAGGACGGAACGCCTCTCCCAAAACGACTGGGTTGAATCTGATTAAAAAACTTTCTTCTTAGCCAGTTCTTAATTTTGTCAATCTAGTATTGGCAATCATGCTGAAGTTATCTCGCCGCACCTCAATGAAGTCTGGTTTTGAGAACACGCCATAAATATGGTAAATCAATCTTACAAGGTAGCCTAATATAAATAGAAAATAAATAGAAAAAACTGATTTTCCCAGAGCAATTAAGTCTTCAGCAGTTTAGTCGTGAGAATTGTCTCAAGATGACTTTCATAGAAAAACTTTTCCTCCTCAAAAGCTGGCTTCAAGGCTGATAACCAAGTAGCCTTAGCATCATAT
>JAKSDM010000084.1 GCA_022360135.1 Pseudanabaenales cyanobacterium
TCCCGACAAGGTTCAGAGGCGGCGGCTCAAGCTATCATCACCACTGATTTAGTGACTAAATCGATTGCGCTGGAAGCTCAATTAGGCGATCGCCCCGTACGGATTGGGGGCATTGCTAAGGGCTCTGGCATGATTCATCCTAATATGGCGACATTGCTAGCCTTTATCACCTGTGACGCTGCAGTTTCTCCCCATCTCTGGCAGGATATGTTACATCGAGCAGCTGACCTCAGTTTCAACCAAATTACCGTCGATGGGGACACCAGCACCAATGATGCTCTGATTGCGCTGGCCAATGGTGAGTCCCGCACTCCTGCCATTACGGAAATGGGGCCAGAGGCTGAAAAGTTAGAGGCTATGTTGACAGCAGTATGTACTCATCTGGCCAAAGCGATCGCCCGGGATGGAGAGGGATCAACCTGCCTGATCGAAGTGACTGTAGCAGGAGCTGCTAACGGAACGGCCGCCCGCCAAGTCGCCCGCACCATTGCAGGGTCATCCTTAGTGAAGGCCGCTATTTTCGGTCGAGATCCCAACTGGGGTCGGATTGCTGGAGCAGCGGGTCGGGCGGGTGTTCCTTTCGAGCAAGAAAATCTGCGGATTCAACTTGGGGATTTTGTCCTGATGGAACACGGTCAACCTTTGGCTTTCGATCGCGCTGCCGCAAGCGCTTACCTGAAGCAACAAGCCGCCTTAAGTGGGGGTTCTGATGCTGACAAACAACTGGTTAGTACTGAGATGGGCAATCACCTGCTCTTACTAAAAGGCAATCAGCCAAGTGCTTTCGAGCGAACAGCCGCCAATACTCAGTTTACTGACAATCCCGTTGTGATTGCAGTTAATATTGGTCATGGGCCTGGCAAAGGCGCTGCTTGGGGCTGTGACCTCAGCTACGACTATGTGCAGATCAATGCTGAGTACACGACATAGGAAGAGAATTAACTTAAGGTTTCTGCGCTTGAATCACCTGAAGACTGCCCCCAGCGTAGAGAATGGGTTCAACCTGCTGAAACCCGATTTTGGTGAGTAGCGCTGGTAAATCGGTTTGAAGCAATTGCCAAGCAGTTTCGGTTTCAAACAGCCATAGGAATGTGGCGAGTCCCGGCCATAATACAGAATTGGTTGGGTGATGAAAGTCGATCAGGGTGAAGTAGCCACTTGGCTTGAGTACTCGCTCCACCTCCTGCAGAATTTGCTGCAGTTGGGTCGGGGTCATTTCGTGCATAGCAGCACTGGTATGGACCAGATCAAACCAGTTGTCCTCAAACGGCATGTCCTCTGCCCACGCTTCCACATACTCGGCTTCTGGTACATTTTTTTGGGCGCGTTGGAGCGATCGCGGCGAGGCATCGAGTCCAGTTACCTGCTTGGAATAGTTCACCAGGAATTGAGTGGTTTGCCCACTACCACAGCAAAGATCCAAAACCTTCATCTCAGGCTGAATGGTCAATCCTTTTAGCGCTAAATGCCGGAACTGCTTCTCGCCCCCGACACTCAAAGCAGCCGTACGCGAAATCAAGTCGTATAGCCATTGGTAGCGATAACTTAAAGGTCTGAGGAAAGTTGCCATAATTAAAGAAGGGATTTTGGATTTTAGATTTTGGATTTTGGGAGTAAATCAGTTTTTTCTGTTTGTCGCAATTTCCAAGGAAGCATTAAGGGAGCCAACTCCATCTAAATAGACTTGACTAAACACTTCCCGTTTTAGAAAAGTTGAGTCCTTGCCTGAGGATAGTGCGCTCCTAACTCCATCTAACATCCTCTAGGGATTTTATTTTGCTCTAGGGATTTTGGATTTTGGATTTTTATATTTAATGTCCCTCCCCATCTTTTCCCTCCCCCCTCCACCCCTAAAGGTGATATATCCCGTCTCTACTCGTTTCTCCTCCATCTCCCCCCTGCTTTCTATCTCCTCCATCTTCCCCTGCTCCCACCGCTTCCCCTGCCCCATCTCCTTCCCCTCACTTACCAGGATCGGTTATTGCGACTTATCGGAGTTCAATTTGAAAGGTAAGCTTACAAAGTTAGCACTCTGCGGCGTTGAGTGCTAAGTTCTTAGACTGCAGAGATGAAAGGCTGGACATGGCAAAACGAGTTGTATTCGATGAAGCTTCAAGGCAGGCGCTGGAGCGCGGTGTTAACGCCCTAGCTAATGCTGTGCGGATCACTTTGGGCCCCAAAGGCCGTAATGTAGTACTGGAGAAAAAATTTGGGGCGCCCCAAATTGTCAACGATGGCATCACTATTGCTAAA
>JAKSDM010000060.1 GCA_022360135.1 Pseudanabaenales cyanobacterium
GAATGCCTATAATCTGATTGCAACGCGACAATGGATGCTGGTTGTGCCGCGATCGCAAGAGAGTTACCAAGAGATTTCCGTTAACTCCCTAGGATTCGCCGGTTCTCTCTTGGTGCGCAACATCGAGCAGATGCAGTTGCTCAAAGACATTGGCCCAATGAACCTACTGAAAAGCGTCGCGCTTCCCATAGATTGAGCAAACGATTTGAAAAGCAGGGGAAGCCGGGGCTATGGACAGAGCAGGAGAGGATGCTCGAAAAGCAGAGGCGGCAGAGGAAAAGTTTTGGTAGTGTTCAGAACCAGAGCTGATGGGGTGGTAAAGCACTTGACACTTTTACCTAGCGGTTGAGGTTGTTGAGCTTTTTTAGGTGTGGAGAACAGCAGTCCCTGAAACATCTGCAATGCTCGGCTGATGCCGCTATCTGGCTCCCCTTGCTTGACCCGGCGGCAATCCCTAAAACCACTCATGCGGCTGAGCATATCTTCCGCTGCCTGCGGCGATATCTTCACGGCATGGACCATGTCGGCAACAAGCAGACAACCCAAGGCTTCTTTGACCTGTTCGCCTTTTTTCACAACGTTCGTGTTCTCAGGGTTGGACCAAAAGCCGGAACATCCCACCTGGCGGCGGTAGGTGTCGATGTCCAATCCTTATTTGGTTCTAATGACCCCTATATCATCCTGGGTTTCCCTCCAACTTTCAAGACGGTCATGTCTATACGGGATTACAAAAAAGTGTCAAGTCAATTGCAAGGTCAACTGGCCGCTTAGCGAGCTTGAGTGAACACTACCATTCAGCTTTCAGCGCTTCCCAAGCAACGGCGCCTTTAGTTTCAACGGTTAAACGAAGGAGCGCAAGGCAAAAGAGTGTTAAGTGTTGAGTTCAAAGGACGCTCCGAGAAGGTGCTACCCTTCAACACTCAACACTCAAAATCCAAAATTCAAAATCCAAAACCGACCTTCATTCTTGCAATCTCCTATTCCCCCTTATCTTCTTCATCTACAGCGCAGCGTAGCCGAAGGTTATGTTGAATTGACGGCACCAGATAGCAGCGGAATTGTACTGATCGAGATCGACATTAGCTGGAATCGCATAACGCTGGGCGCCATTAAAACTTTGGAGGGGAGCCAGACTAATATAATCTGCTTCATTAAGGCTGAGCGGAACCACTGCATCCCGATGCAACACCACCACGACATCGGGTCCATTTGCAGTGCCAAATGTCTGATCAAATTCTAGATAGCGTTGTCCGTTTTCAACGATGATGCGAGCAGTTCCGGCTGTCGGATGACCTGGTTCAACCGTCACAAAGTCTCCAGACGCCAGGATGGAGTTTGCCGCCACTTGAACCTGAGATGCAGTCGTTTCTGGGCTAGCGTAGGCTGGGTTTAGAGCCAGACTGCCCAATCCACCGAGTAGTAATGTAGACGTGATGGCGATTGTTTTCAATCTGTTCAGTTTCATAATTCTCAAAGACTCCTTCTGAAAACTTTCAACACTAGTTACGTTAGCCAGCTGTTCTGGGTGGAAAATGACAGATTGATTAAGGCAACGTATCTATTTGTTGAGTTGTTAATTAGGAGATTCTTAGGCAGTACTCATAAAAATATAGACCCGAAAACTAACTTTGTGACTCTTAATATTTTTTTATCATCATCTTGTTTCCAATTACTCTGTTCGAAGATTCAGATTGGTGTATTGTCTCACTTAATTAATCCAAACCCTCATAGAGAAAAGCAATGAAAGACTTAAGCCAAGTAAGACCCGTTGAAGATTTTATGAAACTTGCTGAAGCGAAGGCAGAGCAAAGTGACTATGTGGGAGCTGTTCAAAACTACAATCAAGCTATCTTGGTTGATCCCGACTACGCTAGAGCCTATGGTAACCGTGCATTTGTGCGGGTCAATTTAGGAGACCGACAAGGGGCGATCGCAGACTTCCACAAAGCGGCGACGCTTTTCCTCGCTCAAGGCAGCACGGCCAACTACGAAATGGTTATGTGCTACATCAGAGAGGTCGAGCAGAACTAGCAGATCTGCTTTTTACGCATCTTTGGGTGGAGGCAGCGGGTAGGGTATAGGGAGTGGGGTGTAGGTTTTTATTCACTGTGTTTTTTCTGGTTCATCGCTCATACCTGCGGCGATGTTAGAGAAAATCGAAACATACTTCAATTCCTGCGCCCTATACCCCACACCCTACACTGAATGGCACTGAAATAAGCGTTTATCAATCGCTAAAAGCCCTGATATTCCTTAGGGTGGGCATTGCCCACATGGCTTATTTCAGTGCCATTCCACCCTACACCTTATTTCAGTGAAAATTCAGCAGACGCCTAACTTCGAGCAATTGTATTAGGGACTAGACTGATGGCGATGAAGCTGGAAAAGGTGGTTCCATTTGGGCGATCGCTGGATGAGTTTATAAACTATATTCAATCTTTCAAAAACGGACCTGGGGAAGCAGATTTTGGGGGTTGGCGATGGACCCGCTAGCTTTAATGCAGAAGCAACAAAATTGGGGGGAAAGGTAACCTCTCTCGACCCGGTTTATCAGTTTAATGGCGCTGAAATTCTGAAGCGATTTAATCAGACCGTTGACAGCATTATTGATCAGGTTAAGGCTTCCCCAGATGACTGGGTATGGTCATACCATCGATCGCCTGATAATTTACGCACCAATAGGGTGAATGCAATCCACAAATTTATCGATGATTATGATCGGGGCAAACAGGCCGGACAGCAATACTGTTCGGTTAAGGATCCCCCTTAATCCCCCTTCAAAAGCTACCGTGTACACACAAGTTGGAGTCGGAGTTATTTCGGCCCCCTAAATCCCCCAATTCTGATGCTGCTGGCGAATTATTTCGTAACATTTCAGCTAAGGTTATCAAGAAGCGGCTAACCGTGCGAAGTGAGAGGTTCTGGTCTGAGCAAAGGGTTGTCCATGTA
>JAKSDM010001177.1 GCA_022360135.1 Pseudanabaenales cyanobacterium
GGGGCCAAAGGTGAATCCAAATGCCAATCATCGAGAAGTTTGGCTCCGCGATCCAAATGGCTATGTCGTCGTTGTCGCTAGTGCCTATGGCGACCTCGGGGAGTCTTCAAAGAAATGACGCCAATAATCATGTACTCGGCCTGCAAAAAGCGCTGCTCCTTCGTCGCTCTGCTTTTCGCAGCCAGCGATGTAATGCGTTAGCTTGCATTGAATTATAAAGCGCTGAGAATCTTTCCTCAGGCATAGAACAAGCTAACAACCTCAATGCACACCGACTGCTGAGCGGTTTTTTTTGAATTTTCTAGATTTTCTGTGGCGAGTGATTGGGAATGTTATACCGCTGAGTTATCGGTTAGCAATTGCTAGCCGATAATCTAGATCTGACTCTCCTCCAATAGATTTCGATAATACTTGAGGTGCATTTTAGCCGAGTTTTCCCAGGTATATTGTTGGCAAACCAATTGACTGGCTTGAATCAGAGGTTGAGCGATCGCTGGTTGAATAATTTTCAGCATAGCTTGGGTCAGCGCCTCCGGCTGGAGTGGGTCGATTAGTAAGGCTTGTTGGTTGGATAAGAACTCGGTAAACGGGGGCCGATCAGAGGTGATAACTGGTAGGCCAGAGGCGATCGCCTCCATCACCACCAGTCCCCAGCCTTCCACCACGGATGGAAAAACGAAGGCATGGGCGGTGCGGTACAGCGTCGGCATATCTGGATCGGGAAGGGGACCTGTCAACAGCAGCGATCGCCCGACTTCGATCCCCAGGCGTTTGGCTTCTGTGAAAAAATCATGTCGATAAGCATCGTAGTTAAACAATGAGATGCCCCCGGCGATCGCCAGCTGAGCCGCTGGCTGGTGGGCCAAAACCCCGGCGAAAGCTTGCAGCAGGCGAATCGAGTTTTTGCGCGGTTCAACCCCGCCAATCGTGAGAAACCGGGGGAATCCCTTAAACCCCAGCTTTTCTTTCAGCGCTGTTTCAGCCCCATTCATATCGCTGGAGAACCGTTGGTTGTCCACCCCATTAAACACTTGGAGAGCGTTAACGCCATATTGCTGCTTAATTTCTTGCTGCCAGTGTTGGCTGACACAAAGACATAAATTCGGCTGCAAGACCCCCTTAGCCTGACAGTCTTCTAAATAAGCGCTCTGGTAATCATCCACGTGGTGAACCGTGCGAACAATATTGGGGATGGTGATCCGATTTCGTAACAGGGCTAGGGCGTTGGCGCTGATGCAGTCTTGGGCATGGATAATGTCGTAGTCAAGAGGCCGCTGGGTGAAGTAATCCACATACTCCTGAATACGTTGCTGAACCACCCGATCAATGTCAGTCGGGGCAGGCTGAGTCGGGATCAGGCGATACTCACAAGCCACTGGACGACACAATCCCTGTCCATCTTTGTCCAAGGCAAAAATACAGACCTGATGGCCAAGCCGGTGCAGCGCCTCCGCCAACTCCATCGTATGAATAACCCCACCCCGTGGTTTTGTAGAGTAGGTGAGTAAGGCGATTTTGAGGGCTTTATTCATAGTTCTTTTAGTCTGTATATAGTTGGTATTAGATCCCAGATCTGCTCTTGAATATAGAGTTGGCGGCAACCTAAGAATGGGTAGTGTTTGAAGGTGTTTGGCAAGTTTTTTGCATCTCAACAATGATTCCTAAATTAAGTAGTCTATAGTTTTGGTTTAGGCAACCGATTGGAATGTTTGTCAGGCGCTATGGTCTTTAAGGGGTTAATGAAATGATTAGGTATAAAGACTTTGGTCCCCAAGTTGCAAAACGAGGCCCTTTTGGAGGTCCCGCCAAAATTGAACCTTTTTCTTCAGCAGTCAATGCTGCAAATCAGTGGATTGAAAACAGCTCAGTACAACTCGTAAATATTGAAACCGTCTTCTTGCCAGATATCGGTGTTGCAAGCGAAGGTGCATACACCGCGCAGGCCTATGGCGGAGGCTCTATCCTTTGGTATCAATGTGTGCGTGTATGGTATAGAGGATAAAGTAAATGTGAGTGTCTAAATTTATTTAGAAGTGTCAAGAGAACGATAGCCATGATTTAGAAATCACAATAACTA
>JAKSDM010000428.1 GCA_022360135.1 Pseudanabaenales cyanobacterium
ACGCGACGCGCTTGCCCCGTTGCCAAATCGACAATCACAATTGCCGGATTGCTTTCATCGATCATGCCGCCGCGTGACATATCGGCAATAAAAGCCTTGCGCCGCCGTTCGTCGATGGCGAAATCTTGATGGAATGAATTTTCAACGCTGACCTCGTTGGGCAAATAATGCACTGCTTTTAGGCGATTGTTCTGCGTGTCCCATCCCAATAGTTTGGGACTTGTATTCTCACTGCCCATATCCAGCATCCAGACGGTTCCATCCTTTTCGACCTGAATGCCGATCACAGCGGCGAAGCTGCTTGAAATCTCTGGGTTCGGGAAGGGGACACCCTCGCCGTCTACCAGTTTCATGACCTTGAATTCTGGCTGATCAAAGGGATGAACCGAAAAATAAACCGTTCCTTCCGGCCCGACTGCCGGATTCCCAGGGCGTTCTTCAAATTCTCCTAAAACGGTTATCTGGGGATTCCCATAAGCGGGTACAGAAATTAGCGCCATAGAAACGCAAAGTGCTTGAATTAAGCGCCTCATTGTTTATCTCCTTATTCCTCAATTGCAAAACTGAGAATCACATAGCGTAATAGTCCAAACTGGCTAATCTTCTCAATCGCCGCTACATCCCGAACCACTTTCAGAGAGCCCGCCTGATTAAACACATGACATACGATTGGATAAGTCGGCAGCGTTTGACGCGTAATATCCTCCTGGAAAGTAAGCCGAAATCCAGTTTTCTGAGCCAACGCGCGATAGTCCGATAGCGTAAAGCAACTATTTACCCGACCGAAGGTCCCAGATAGCATGGGCTTTGTAAAGGTGGCCAGCAACTGCTGAAACGCCTTAAAAACAGGCGTCGAAACAAAATCACAAATTCCTAAGCGACCCCCCGGACGTAACACCCGCCGCACCTCTCGGAAAAACTCTTCTCGACTGGGAAAATGAAAAATACACTCCACCGCCAGCACCACATCCATTGACTGATTCGCAAACGGCAATTGGCAAGCATTCCCCTCAATAAATTCAATCTGGTTGTTAGCCAGGGGCTGCACCGTCTGGCGCGCCCTATCCAGCTGGCGCGGGTCAATGTTAAGACCTGTCATATCCAAAGTTTGGAACTGCTCATTCAGGCTGGCGATGGCGCCGCCAAAGCCACAGCCTGCATCTAGCAACCGATCATGCTCTTTTACTCCAGTTGCTGCGTAGACCCGCTGGCAGAGATTTTCGGTGGCGATCGCAAAATCCTCAACTGAACCATCCGCCTGGTCAGGATTGGCCCAATATCCCCAGTGGACATGTCGCCCGAAAGCTTGCTGCACAGTAGCCTCACCCAAACTAAGCTGTTCTAGCAGAATGTCGAAGTAGGGCATGGAAATATTGGCAGGCCGCATGTTGCTTTTCCGATATGACAAAAATCTTACAAGACCAGGTGCTGCTTCTAAACCGCTAGATATCTATAGCGGTTTTCATTTGCATTGACTACGCCCTAAACCCTATACCCTGCCTTCACTAAGATGTATTCCACCCAAGCAAGAATGGCTATATTTTCTCTTGATAGAGATAGCGCACTCCCAGATAGTGAGCCATCTTATCGAAGATGATTTCCTGCCGAAAGGGTTTGTTCACAATATCATCACAACCCGCCGCCAGAATGGCGGCTCGATCTTCCTCAAAGGCGCTGGCGGTTAGGGCGATCACGATTGGGGATTTTGGATTTTGGATTTTGGATTTTGGATTTTGGATTTTGGATTTTGCCTTAGTGATAGACTGATTGCCGAGTGCTGATACCCGACCACTCCCTCCTGACTCCTGACTCCT
>JAKSDM010000929.1 GCA_022360135.1 Pseudanabaenales cyanobacterium
GCCTTTGTACCCGCCTTACCTGGGAGCAGCTTGATCTTGATCGCTATTCTGATTTGGGGATTTGCCAAAGGCTTTGCGGGCCTTGGGTTGGCGCTCACTGTAGCGGTAGTTGTGTTAATTTTGAGTGCAGGGGTTGGTTTTGTCGCCACTTATGTCGGGGCCAAGGGCGCTGGGGCTAGCAAGTGGGGACAGCTCGGCGCGGTGGTTGGCTTAATCCTTGGATTCTTTGGCCTTTTACCTGCTTTACCTGTCGGTGGGCCACTCTTAGGAGTTGTGGCGGGTGCTGTGTTAGGGGCCTTTGTGGGTGAATTCCTATACCGCAAAGACTTAGAAATGCGAGAGAGAACCTGGCTCGCATTCAAGGTGAGCATCGCAATTGTATTAGGATCGTTGGTAGGCAATCTGATTGAGGGGCTGCTTGCGATCGCAGCTGTTGCTACTTTCCTGATCAGTACCTGGTCTCAAGTCAGCGCGTTTTAGGGCGTCAGCGCTTAGGTTCTTATTCAACTGATGGGTCCAACATGATTGAATCGGCAAAGATTCACACCTATAACAAAAACAAAAAGTGCTTGAAGTCTTTCCATGTTTCGACTCCAAGCACCTTTTGTTAATCTCACTCCTCACACTATAAAAATATAACCCGATTAGGCAATTACAAAGCTAAACTTGGATGACACTTCCTGTATTGTCATATGTTAGCTGTCGCCACTTTATAGCATTCTGATTACTTCTGGAGAGCCGTATAAACGCCGTAAAAAACGTCTCTAAGTTCAGACCCATAAGCTATTCTTGTGTACTGCGGACGACTGCAGGATGGACTTTTTCGAGAGACCTAGATTCGTTATTCTAGGCATACTGATGTGCGCCTCTATCAATGCCAGCGAATCATGATCCGCATCGAATTTAGCCAAGCCGATATTGAGCAACTCTACTACGAGCGCTATCATCACCCTCATCCCCAAGTTCGAAAGAAAATGGAAGTGCTCTATCTCAAGAGTAAAGGACTCCCTCACCAAGAGATTCGTCGCTTATGCGGCATCAGCAAAACCACCTTGACCGTTTATCTGCGGCAGTATCAAGCAGAGGGTATTGAGGGACTTAAAGAGTTGAACTATAAAGGTCAGCCGAGTGAACTCAACCCTCATGCTGAAATGCTGAAAGCCCACTTTAAGGCGCACCCGCCGCGCACGTCGGCGGAAGCTCAAGCAGAGATTGAACGACTGACTGGCATCAAGCGCAGTCCGACGCAAATTAAAGCCTTTCTCAAACGCATCGGTCTACGTTGCCGCAAAGAGGGCTACGTTCCAGGCAAAAGTACAGACTCCGACAAGATTGAAAAGCAATAGGAGTTAGAGTATTCCAGCAGTCAGAACCCAGGTTAAGGGATAGGTTATCTCTTAGTCCATTGTGACGCCGTCCATTGTGACACCGTCAGTTTTCAGTCTAAGCGAGTCACCTTCAGATTAAAAGTACCCATTCCTTGTTCCTCATAGGGGCTGACTCGAAGAATATAGTTGCCAGAATTATTAATGCGGGCAGAGAGTTCGGAGTTGGTTGTGCCATCTGGGCCGTCATCATTTTCTGCAAACGTCGAGCCATCTGGAGCAATCAGCATGATGATGGTGTCAAAATCATCAGAAATCAAGTCAATGACGATTTGCTCCCCCGCCTCAAGCGCAGTGATGTAATCGCGGGCATATCCCCCCGACCCTGTGGGAATATCCTTCTCTGAAAGGGTATCTGTAATCTGATCGCTAGCAGGCAATGGGATCGGGCTGTATATCTGATTTTGAGCATTGGCTGAAAAAACACTCAAGCCAAGACTCAGCAGGGTTGTTGGAATAATGAAGGGAAAGCGAAATCTAAACATTAGCCATTTACCTGTACATACTGATTGATCGAGGCTTTCGTCAAACATCTTATTGACTCTAAGAGTCAGCTAAACAAGGTCCCACAGACAGTTGTAGCGCATTTGCAAACGAAGGATCACTTGAAGCTGCTTTGAAAGGTCATTCATTGCCCACACTAAATGGAATATGGTATTCCAAATCAGCAAACTGTAAGCAAAGATCCAGATATTCATATCCGGATCCCAGTATTTCAACGTATTTTTGTTAGAGGCTTGCAGTTACACCTTGCTCAGGACTGTCAATTTAAGCCCAACCTGAGCAATCAGCTGGTGCAGGCGGCTAAATTCTAGATCTTTGCAAGGAGAGACGCACGCCTCGTCAATACAGCAGGGTGAGGGTTTTGGCCAACGAGTTCTTTAAATAGGGCTTCCTGAAAAAGTAAAAAGCCTTGATATATCTAGGTTTTAGCCGAAATATCCATAAACAAGTGCAAGGGCAATTAACGAGTTTTGGAGGTTTCAGCCGATTTTACCTTGCACTTGCCTAAGCATAAAACCTGAAA
>JAKSDM010000620.1 GCA_022360135.1 Pseudanabaenales cyanobacterium
CTCAACCTGCCTTCTCCCTCACCCCTATCCTATCGGAAATGGCCATAAGCTATAGCAGCAGATAGTTCTGAAAGGTAACAAATCCCGGTAGATGATGATCCTCCTGTTTCTGGAGCAACCAGGTGTTGATCAGAGAACTGGGGGGTTCTGAAGCAAGCATTCCTCTACGTTTTATCAGCTTGGACAGATGATTGGCTATCAATTCTGGCGGATCGTGAACAGTGGTCTCCAGCCAGACAATAGTCTGACTCGATTGTCCTGATAGCGGTGAAACATGGCAAAACGACCGAGTTTTCGTCAAAATGTAACGCTTTGCAACATATAATGAGGAAATGAGTTCAGCAGCTTAGAGGGCGGAGCATTACATGCGAGTTGCGATCGCGGGCGCGGGTTTAGCCGGTCTCTCTTGCGCCAAGTATCTGGTGGATGCAGGACATATTCCGATAGTTCTAGAAAGGCGAGACGTCTTAGGCGGCAAAGTCGCCGCCTGGAAAGATAAAGACGGTGACTGGTACGAGACAGGGTTACATATCTTCTTTGGGGCTTACCCCAACATGTTGCAGCTATTCAACGAACTCGGGATCGAAGATCGGCTGCAATGGAAAGAGCATGCCATGATCATGAACCAGCCGAATAATCCAGGAGTCTACTCCCGCTTCGACTTCCCCGATCTGCCAGCGCCCTGGAATGGTGTCGCGGCGATCCTCCGTAACAATGACATGTTGACTTGGGAGGAAAAAGTTCGCTTCGCCATCGGTTTAGTTCCACTCATGCTGAGGGGGCAGGCCTATGTCGAAGAGATGGATCAATACTCCTGGACAGAATGGCTTCGCCAGCATAGGATTCCAGAGCGGGTGAATGAAGAAATCTTCATCGCCATGTCAAAGTCTTTGAATTTTATCGGCCCTGATGAGATTTCCGCCACGGTTATTTTGACAGCGCTGACCCGCTTTTTGCAGGAAAAAAACGGCTCCCAAATGGCTTTTTTAGATGGGGCGCCGACCGAACGGCTCTGCCAACCCCTCGTGGACTACATCACTGAACGCGGGGGTGAAGTTCACCTGAATGCTCCCCTTAAGGAAATTCAGCTGGATTCTCAGGGGAGCGTAAGCGGCTTCTTGATTCAAGGGCTGAAGGGGGCGGCGGATCAAACCCTGGCTGTAGACACTTATGTCTCCGCTATGCCCGTTGATCCGCTTAAAGTTATGCTGCCAGACCGTTGGCGAGAAATGGACTACTTCAAACAGCTAGACGAATTGGCGGGAGTCCCGGTGATTAATATTCATTTGTGGTTTGATCGCAAACTCACCGATATCGATCATCTACTGTTTTCGCGATCGCCCCTCTTAAGCGTCTATGCCGATATGAGCAATACCTGTCGCGAGTATGCCAATCCCGACAAATCCATGCTGGAATTGGTGCTTGCCCCTGCTAAAGACTGGATCGTCCGACCTGACGAAGAGATTATAGCGGCAACCATGGCTGAGCTAGAAAAACTATTCCCTCAGCAGATTCCTACCCCGGCTAAGTTGCTTAAGTATAAGGTGGTGAAAACGCCTCGTTCAGTTTATCAGGCGACCCCGGGTCGCCAAGCTTATCGTCCCTCTCAGCCAACCCCCATCTCTAACTTTTATCTGACGGGAGATTACACCCTACAGCGCTATTTAGCCAGTATGGAGGGGGCTGTACTCTCTGGTAAGCTGACAGCGCAGGCCATCTGTAGAGATCAGCAAGCCATTATGAGTGAGCAGACAATATCTGAATCTGAACCGGAAGGTTCATCTGTCTAGGGTTTATCTTTGCAAGGGAGCAATTTGGATATTGACGGGTGATTGACTGAGTATGGTCTAATGCCTTTGTAAGGCTTTAAGCATTGTTGGCAAATGCCTGAACTTTATCTATCCAAAACGCCATCCCCCGCTAGCGATTTGATAATGGCCAACTGCGACACCGTTAACTCTCCAGCCTGGGATATTGATGCTGCAACTGTCTGACTCCCCACCTACGAGACCATTGGCTTCCATCGAGGAAGCTTATGAACTCTGTCGCCAAATTACAGCTAAATATTCCAAAACCTTCTATTTGGGAACGCTGTTGCTGCCAGAAACCAAGCGACGGGCCATTTGGGCCATATACGTTTGGTGTCGACGCACAGATGAACTGGTGGATGGTCCCCAAGCACAATTCACTAACGAAGAAACTTTAGATCGCTGGGAGGGGCAATTAGAGTCTGTTTTTGACGGCAACCCAGTTGACGATGCCGATGTCGCCATGGTCGACACGCTTCATCATTTCCCTCTAGATATTCAGCCCTTCCGCGATATGATCGCGGGGCAGCGAATGGATCTGTATCGTTCTCGATATGAAACGTTTGAAGAGTTAAGGCTATATTGCTACCGAGTAGCCGGTACAGTCGGGCTGATGTCAACGACGGTTATGGGGATTGCTCCACAACTTAGCACAGCGCCTTGGAATCAGAGGCAGATATCTCCTAATCCGCCTAAGGAGGCGGTCTCGTTAGGAATTGCAAATCAACTCACCAATATCTTGCGGGATGTCGGTGAAGATGCCCGTCGAGGTAGAATTTATTTACCTTTGGAGGATTTAGAATTTTTCAACTATACCGAGGCGGATTTGATTGACGGTGTCGTGGATGACCGCTGGCGAACATTCATGCAGTTCCAAATCCAGCGGGCTCGTAAGTTTTATGCCGAGGCGGAACAAGGTATTAGCGTTTTGAGTCCGGATGCTCGTTGGCCTGTATGGACTGCTTTGATGCTCTACCGAAAGATTCTGGATGTGATTGAAGAGAACCAGTACGATGTATTTCGGCGACGCGCCTATGTGCCCATGGCTCGTAAACTATTCTGTTTGCCTATCGCTTTAGTTCGAGCCAGAGCCTTATAGACCAGAGCCTTATAGAAAATAAATAAGTTGTTAGCTATCCTACTGTTAGCTAACAACTATTGTCTTTAAGCTATTGCCGTTAAACTCTTTCAGACACTTAGCCGACTGCTGTCTGATCTAAGAAGTTGTCGTCGTTTGAGCCGCCAAAAGCTCCTTAAGCTTTTCTAGCTCCTGAGCCCAACGAGGATCAGGTTGAGTCGCTTCCGATTCGGCGGCGGCTGAAGCAGAACCCCGACGATTGCGGTTGCCTTTACGGCGGTTGCTAGAAGCGTTATTAGCAGCATTATCAGTGCTGTCTGAGGTATTATTACTATCGCCAGATTTACTCTTGCTACGTGGTAACGCCTTTTCAACCTTGAGCGAACTCTCTTGAAGCATATAGCCATTGAATTTCTCAACAATGGCGTCCGCTTGCTCATCGGTTTTAACCGTCACAAAACCAAACCCTCGACATTTCCCAGTTTTTCGGTCAGAAATTAACTTAACTGAAACCAAATCCTCTGCACAGTCTGCAAACACAGATTCTAACTCTTGCCGTTCTAGTTCTTTCGGCAAATTACCCACATAAAGACGAACCGACATTTTAAGATACCTCTAGCTTCTAATCAGAAAAAACGCTAATCGAACAAAAACTCTATTTAGATAGCCAATTACTACTGACTATATTCACTGTGATCTAAGTCTTACCGTGATCTACATTCACCGCTATATTCAACTTGAACTATATTCACCTTTGCTTCAATCTGTTGAATTAATGTGAATTTTAATTTGGATTCCAGCCAGAAAGTGGAAGCCATAAATAACTATACGTTCCATTATTAGCAGTTGTTGATTTTTCCTAAGGTCACCCGATTCAGCCTATTGATCGTAGAGAAAACAAGTGTAAGGATACAGTGGTCGCCATAAAGGCCCCAATACTGCTCGCCACCGGAAGTTATCCAATCAATCGCCTCCTTCGGAGACTGTAATAGTGTATTAGATCCTTCATTAAAGTATCACGCCGTCAGAAACACCAGCTAGACTTAACGAAAAGATTTCTGCTTAATCGGGGGAGAGGCATTGAGCCATGAGTTAAATTTAATTGCTTA
>JAKSDM010001048.1 GCA_022360135.1 Pseudanabaenales cyanobacterium
ACCCTGGCGACGGGTCCAGTTTGGCTGTTGATTGCGATCGCTTTTTCTATTCTCGGCGGTGCTCTCGGCGGCGTTGTTCTAGCTGGGCAAGACCTCGGACCTCGTCTAGCCGCCATGATTGGCGGGTTGTTTGGCCCCGCCGCCATGATCCCAGCTGCGATATTGGGGCTTACCCTGATCGGGTTTGGTGTTTTAGTTTAGCCCCACACCCCACACCCCATTTTTCAGAGATGTATTCGACCCCAGTGAGAATCACCATAAAAGGAGAATCTCTGTGTTAGAAGTCGGTTGGTTTTCAAGTAAGCTTCTGCTCAAAGGCAAACTTCTGCGCAACCCGGGTTATTTCGCTCGGGGAACGGCCATTGGCCTAGGAATTGGGCTGGTCTTGCTAACCGGGCTGTGGCATTTTGGCGTCCATTTGGCGGTTGCGATCGCCCTATCTAGCCTGGTGAGTGGGTTCACCATGCCTTTCCTGCTGAAAGACGTGAAGATGCAATAGGAGAGATGTGAATGGTTCAGGCTCCCCCCTCTCCTGCTCACGCCTTAAGTGACCTGGTTGACGACATTAAGCGCTATGAAGCCATGATTGAGACCTGGAATGACAGCCAACAGCAGGTGGTTCTGCAGCTCAAACAAGCGATTGAGGCTCTGCATAAAGAGGCTCTGACCCGGCTAATTCGCAGCGTCAAACATGAGGCCATGGGCGCGTTGCGTCATGCCATCCAGGACGAAGTGGTCTACGGACTGTTGCGCTATCACGATCTGGTTAAAGCCCCCTCGCTCCAGCAGCGATTGAACCAGGCCCTCGACGAAGTGCGCCCGGGTCTTCAGAGGCATCAGGGAGATATTGAACTGATCTCAATTCGCCTCCCCGATACGGTCGAGGTCAGACTGGTGGGGGCCTGTAGCCACTGCCCAGCGTCCCAACTGACATTCTCTGAAGCAGTCGAGGCGGCGATCAAACGCCATTGCCCCGAAATTCAGCATGTCGTCGAGGCGGCCTACCAGCCCGTGACCTTGTCTCCCGAAGATCAACCAAAGCTCGATTGGCGCTTAGTGACATCCCTAGCTGAAATTCCAGAGCAGGGGATTTTGGACCTCAAGCTAGAAGGACATAAGCTGTTGCTGAGTCGCCAAGGTGAAATAGTGCAATGTTTTCACAACGCTTGTAGTCACCTCGGTGCGCCCATTGATGGCGGGGAATGTGAGAATGGCATTCTCACCTGTCCCGATCATGGGTTTCGTTATGATCTGAGTACGGGCGACTGTTTGACCGCGCCCCCAGTCCCGTTGCGACCCTATCCGGTCAGCGTTAACGGCGGGCAAGTCTATGTTCAACTTGCAAACGCTTAAGGGAGTCGCCGCTAAGTCACATCCCATCCCCTCATCCCCTCAGACTTTATTCGTACATTAATCCCTAAGATTAAGCATTGGTTTGAGGTCTTTACAATCTGCCCGCCATCCCTTCCCAGGAGAGGTAGGGGTGGGTCAAGCCCAGTCCGATTTTAATTTTTCAACCTGCCGCTTTATGACTTCTTTAGTCGTCAAATCTTTTTCACTCCAGCGTAGCCCTCAAGCAGAGGCGGCTCCGCGACTGCCCTTTGCGAAACCAATAGCGGATTCTCAAACCGACTCAGCTGTCAGGATTCTAGGGGTTGGCCACGATCTCTCCTGGATGGCGACACCGCTATTCCCTGCCGCTGACACGATGTTTGGTCCCCGTGGAGCCTACCTGTTCTCAGAAACTGGTCCCCTGTGGGTAGCCGATACCGGACACCATCGGCTGCTGGGCTGGCGATCGCCGCCCACCACTGATGGTCAGCCTGCCGACTGGATTATTGGCCAGCCCGATTTCAATCACGAAGGGCAAAACGCCAAGGGGGTCCCTACGGCTAATACAGTGGCGGCGCCGACTGGCATTTGCCCCTGCGGTGAGGGTATGGCAGTGGCCGATGCTTGGAATCACCGGGTGTTGATCTGGCGTCGAATTCCCACCGATAGTCATGTGCCGGCGGATGTGGTGTTGGGACATGTGAATTTTACCCAGAATTTACCTAACCGGGGGGCAGATTCACCCGCCGCCAATACTTTGCACTGGCCCTACGGTGTATTTTTCCATGGAGGATGGTTGTATGTGGCCGATACCGGCAATCGGCGCGTCCTGGTCTGGCATGGCGTCCCGCAACGCCCCGGACAGCCTGCTGATCAGGTGCTTGGCCAGGAGTTGTTCACCACTCGTAACGAGAACGATGGCGGATCGCCCACGGCAGCCAGTATGCGATGGCCCCATAGCCTGACCTGGTGGCAAGGGAATCTGGTGATGGCCGATGCAGGCAACAATCGGTTGATGATTTGGCGAGGAGCGCCCACCCAAAACAACGCTCGCTGCCAGGTCGTCCTGGGGCAGAGCAAGTTTCAGGCAGTGGAGCTAAATCGAGGCGAATACTTCCCTACCGATCGCAGCTTAAACATGCCCTATGGGGTGGCGGCGGCGGGTGACTGGCTACTGACGGCGGATACCGCCAATTCTCGTCTGATCGGTTGGCGTCGCCCAGGACTGGATCGAGAGGAGCTTCACGATGCGCCTGCCGATGGCTTGTTGGGCCAGGCGACCTATCGCCAGAAGGGCGAAAATCGCGCCTACGGATCCGCCTTGCGAGATAGTTTCTGCTGGCCCTACAGCATTCAAGTGTGTGGAGACGTGGCTGCGATCGCAGATTCCGGCAACAACCGCGTGATGCTCTGGCGTTTAGAGACGCAATCAAGACCTTACTGAAGACTCCTATGCTGGCTAATCCTATTCCCCCGCCATTAGACACCCCGGTAGACACCCTAGTAGACGCCCCTGAAACCGCCGCTGAGATTTGCGTGAAAGGGACGGTGCAAGGGGTTGGCTTCCGACCGCTGGTTTATAAATTGGCGACTGCCCACGGGCTGCGGGGCAATGTCTACAACGACGGGGCAGGGGTGGTGATTCGGGTTGCTGGGGCCGCCAACCAGATTAATCGATTGATTAATCAACTTCGGTCTAGTGCGCTGCCTTTAGCCAAGATTGAGTCGGTACAACAGGTGGCGATTGCGATCGCCGCCATCCCCCAAACCCAATTTGAGATCACCTCCAGTCACCCCGGACAAAGCCGCACTCACATCCCCCCCGATGCCGCAACCTGTCCTCAATGTCTAGCCGACAGCTTCGATCCCTTTAGCCGTTTCTACCGTTATCCCTTCACCACCTGCACCCACTGCGGTCCCCGGCTCAGCATCCTCCGGGCCATTCCCTACGATCGGGACCATACCAGCATGGCGACATTCCCCATGTGCCCTACCTGCCAGCAGGAATACAATGATCCCCTCAATCGTCGATTCCACGCCCAACCCGTCGCCTGCCACCACTGCGGTCCCCGAGCCTGGTTAGAAAGGGCGGACAGTCGCCCCATCGTCGCCGATATGTTCTCCATGCTCGACGAAGTAGATGCTGTCTGCACCCTACTCCAGCGGGGCGAAATTGTCGCCATCAAAGGCATTGGCGGCATTCATCTGGGCTGCGACGCCACCCACGAAGCCGCCGTCAGCCAACTGCGCCAGCACAAGCACCGCCACCACAAACCCTTTGCCCTGATGGTGCGCAACTTGTCAGTGATTGAACCCTACTGCGAAGTCAGTGATGAGGAGAGAGCATTACTAGAAAGTCCATCTGCGCCGATTGTACTGCTAAGGAGAAGGCAGAAGGCAGAAGGCAGAAGGCAGAAGATAGGAGATATTGCCCCTTCCGTCGCCCCCTCCCTCCCCACCCTCGGCGTCATGCTGCCCTATACGCCGCTGCATCACCTGATGTTGAAGCGAATGGACAGACCGATTGTACTCACCAGCGGCAATGTATCCGATCAGCCGCAGTGTATCGATAACGAGACTGCACGGGAGCAGCTCGGCCATATCGCCACCTACTTTCTGCTACACAATCGCGAGATTGTGAATCGGCTGGATGATTCGGTGCTGCGGATCGGGGCGGGGCGGCGGCAGATGCTACGGCGAGCCAGGGGGTATGCGCCTGCGCCAATCCGATTGCCAAAAGGGTTTGAGGATACGCCGCCGATTTTGGCGATGGGGGGCGAACTTAAGAGTACTTTCTGTTTGGGACGCAGCGGAGAGGCCATTCTCTCCCAGCATTTAGGCGATCTAGAAAAGGCAACGGCTTTTGCCGCCTACCAGGAGACACTGATCCTTTATCAGCAATTGTTTGAGCATCGGGCCGCCGCGATCGCAGCCGACTTGCACCCGGACTATCTCTCCACCCAGCTGGCCCACCAACTTGCCCAAGAACAGGATTTGCCATTCTACGGCATTCAGCACCACCACGCCCATATCGCGGCCTGCATGGTGGAGCGCGGTCTGCCCATCGACAGCGGCCCAGTGCTCGGCATTGCCCTAGATGGGCTGGGCTACGGCGCCGACGATAGCTTGTGGGGAGGAGAATTTCTGGCGGCCGACTACCGCGACTTTGTGCGGCTGGCCCACATTGAACCTGTGGCGATGCTGGGGGGAGTCCAGGCGACCCGGCAACCCTGGCGCAATACCTATGCCCAGCTGATGGCGGCTCTGGACTGGGCGACATTGACTGAGCAGTTTGGGGATCTGGATTTGGTACAGTTTTTAGCCGCCAAACCCCGATCCATTCTGGATCAAATGCTGGCGACCCAACTGCGATCGCCGTTGGCTTCCTCGGCGGGACGATTGTTTGATGCGGTGGCGGCGGCAGTGGGCTGTTGTCGGGAAACTGTCAGCTATGAAGGCCAGAGCGCCATCGAGCTAGAGGCCCTGATCCAGCCAGATGAACCCTATGGAGAACCCTATCCATTTGCGGTTAGGGAGGCGGGTGAGTGTTTGGCGCTGTCGGCTGCGCCGCTGTGGCCCACTCTATTGCGAGACCTGCAGCAGGGGACAGATAGGTCGCTGATTGCGGCTCGGTTCCATCAGGGGCTGGCCCAGGCGATTTCCCGCCTTGCGGTTGATTTGGCGACTCGCCGTCACCTTAGTCAGGTGGTGCTCTCCGGCGGTGTTTTCCAAAATCAGGTGTTGCTTATAGCTGTTCAAGACCGGCTTCGGCAGGAGGGGTTGACTGTTCTTACCCCGCTTGAAACGCCGCCCAATGATGGTGGATTGTCGTTGGGGCAGGTGGCGATCGCCGCCGCCAGGATGAAAGCCCTCACCCTAAATCCCTCACCTCAGGGAGAGGGACTTTGAAATCGGCTCTCCTCTTCTCTGAGGGAGAAGGGGCTTGGGGGATGTAGAGCTTTGCTCTTCTCGAAAAGTGGGCTTCAGGATATGAATAAACGTTCCGAGTTGTCTATGAGACTGAGAAATGCTAGATTTTCAAACTTTTATTGACAAACCCTTAAATAAAGGACAACAAATCTATGTGTTTAGGTATTCCAGGGCAGATTCTAGCAGTCAGTGACGTCACTCAAAAGCTGGCCATTGTAGACGTAGGCGGTGTGCGGCGACAGGTGAATATTGCCTGCATCGTCGATGACGCTCATCCTACAGAGTCTTGCGTGGGGGACTGGGTGCTAGTGCATGTGGGGTTCGCCATGAATCGGATTGATCCCGAGGAGGCTCAAATCACCCTGGATCTGCTGGCGGAAATGGCGGCTGTCCAGGCGTCGATCGCGGCAGGCTGAATCACACACACGTTAAGGGAAAGTGTTGATGAAATACGTTGAAGAATTTCGCGACCCCCAAAAAGCTCAAGCACTCTTACGGCAGATCGAGGTTTTGGGAAATCAGCTGACCCTCTCCCGCGCTGGTCCGATCAAAATCATGGAGGTCTGCGGCGGCCATACCCACTCGATCTTTAAATATGGACTGGAGTCTCTGCTGCCCCCCAGTGTTGAACTGGTGCATGGTCCGGGCTGCCCGGTTTGCATTATGCCCAAAGGTCGGCTGGATGATGCGATCGCCCTGGCCCAATACCCCGAGGTGATTCTCACCACCTTTGGCGATGTGATGCGAGTGCCTGGATCTCAGCAAAGTTTATTGCAGGCCAAGGCTGAGGGGGCCGATATTCGCATGGTCTATTCGCCCTTGGATGCATTGGCGATCGCCCAGGAGAATCCCGACCGGGAA
>JAKSDM010001183.1 GCA_022360135.1 Pseudanabaenales cyanobacterium
GTATCCCCAATACGGTTCCCAACAATAACAGAGGAGAATACCCCAACTGGGTATACGCCGTCCGCGCCACCATATTCCAAATGGTTTGCAACGATGGATAAGAACGGAGGCTGCGGGTGGACTGGGTGAGGCCGAGCCAGATTTTGCCAGTGGGAGGAGTGGAGAAACTTGGATTTTGGATTTTGGATTTTGGATTTTGGATTTTGGATTTTGGATTTTGGATTTTGGATTTTGGATTTTGGATTTTCTTTTCTCCTGCCTTGTGTCTCATGGTCCCAGAGGCGACATGTTGCGTCTCTAAATCTTCTCCCCCATCTCCCCCATCTCCCCCACTCGATTTCACCGCCGCTGCCAGAGAACAGTCGTCAATCAATGCCTGCCGTACGACCTGGAGGCCGCCGACGCGTTCCAGCGCCTGACGGCGGATGAGGATGCAGCCCCCTGCAGCAGCGGCTGTTTTCTTAGCGGGATCATTAACCCAAGGGAAGGGATAGAGCAGTTGGAAAAAGAAGACAAAGGCGGGAATCAATAGTTTTTCCCAGCAGCTCTGACATCGCAGCAATACCATCAACGAGACTAAATCCAAATGATCCTGTTCTGCCTTCGTAACCAGTTGCTGCAAGTTCGCTGGGCTGTGCTCAATGTCTGCATCCGTAAACAAAAAATAGTCAGGGGGGGAGGGACGCTGCTGCGCCTGGCGGATGCCTTGGTCCATCGCCCAGAGCTTTCCCGTCCATCCAGCTGGCAAGGGCTGACCTGAAATTACCGTCAGCCGAGCAGACTGGCCAATCCTCTCAGCAACCTGTTGGGCCGCCTCACCAGTCCCATCTGTGCTCTGATCATCCACCAGGATGATTGAAAATTGACCGGGATAGGTTTGGAGCAGCAGCGATCGCACCGTGGTCGGCAGCAGGTCGGCTTCATTACGGGCGGGGATGATGGCGCAAACTGAGGGGGGAGGGGGGGATGCCTGCGCCTGCCCTTTTATTTCTAGTCCTCCATCTCTGTCCTCAAGTCGCTGATCGGCTCGCCAAAACTGTCCCCAAAACCCAATGAGTCCTATCCAAATTAACCAGGATAGAACCGTCAAACCTAAGCCAATGCCAGCCAATCCCATACCTTAATTCGCTCCTAAGTAAGTAGGTGTTAAGGGTATTTCTTCAACTGTCTTATCAAGCTTTTTAAGCTGATAGGCGGCGTTTGGGCGGGAGCTGACGATTTTCTCTAAGCGATCCGCCCACAAAGTGCAACCCTACCCCATCATCAGCCGCATATCCCTCGCTAATTAAGCCCTCTGAAAGGAGTCGTTGGTAAGCTGGTCTTCTTTCTGCTTCACCGTCATAATGGGGACAGTGGCTACCCTTGAGAAAACCCAGGCATCGTAACGGATTCAGCGAACCCGGAACCGAGTCCGTCATCCCTTCTTCAAACCAGCAGATAGACCCTGCGCTCAAGCCAGCGAGCACAATTCCAGCCTCCCAAGCTTCTCTAAGGATTTGATCAATTTCCCACTCTCGCCATAGCGCCAGCAAGCTCCTGGTATTCCCGCCGCCAACATAGATAATGTCTTGCTCAAGCACAAACGATCGCAGGTCGGCTGTAGGCGGCTGAAATAGAGATAGATGGGTTGGAGTGCAGGGGAATTTCAAAAAAGCCGAATAGAATCGAACAATATATCGGTCAGAATCACCACTAGCCGTAGGCAAAAAGCAAACTCGCGGTTTTTCCTTCTCCGCCAGCCCGAGAATATATTGATCCAGCAAAGGATTTTCAGCCTCCATCGAAAACCCGCCACCTCCCATCGCCACAATTTGCTTGATTGAAGCTTCTCCCATCCGCTCAATACCTCCATCCCTATACCCCACACCCTATACCCCATCCCCCTACTTCCTCCCTCAAACACATTGGCATAGAACCAGCATTCCACTATGCTGCTTCAAAAGGAATATCGCCGAGTGTGAAGGGGTGAGTATGCAAACGCAAGAACGGATGATGACTTCCAGACTTGATGATGCGATCGCGGCCAGTCGGAACTATCTACTTTCGCTTCAGGACCCAGCAGGTTACTGGTGGGCAGAATTAGAATCCAACGTTACTATTACGGCAGAAATCATCCTGCTGCACAAAATCTGGAGAACTGACCAAGCCAGACCTCTGCACAAAGCTGAAACTTATCTCCGCTCTCGACAGCGGGAACATGGCGGATGGGAACTGTTTTATGGCGATGGCGGAGAACTCAGCACCTCAGTCGAAGCCTATGCAGCCTTAAAGATATTGGGCGTTCCCGCCACCGATCCTGCTCTAGTGAAAGCCCGAGAATTTATTCTAAACCGGGGCGGTATTAGTCAAACCCGTATCTTCACTAAGCTCCATCTCGCCTTGATTGGCTGTTACGACTGGTGTGGCATCCCTTCTATTCCACCCTGGGTGATGTTTCTGGCCCCTCCCTTTCCCGTTTCTATTTATGAAATGTCGAGTTGGGCCCGGGGCAGTACGGTGCCGTTGTTAATTGTCTTTGACCGCAAACCTGTCTTTGCGATCGATCCCGCCATTACCCTTAACGAACTCTATGCCGAGGGCATTGAGAATGCCCGGTTCGAACTTCCCCGTAACCACGACTGGTCTGATCTATTTATCTATTTTGACCAGGCGTTCAAATTTGCCGAACACTTCAACTTAGTCCCCTTCCGACAAGCTGGGATCAACGCAGCAGAACGTTGGGTGCTAGAGCGCCAAGAGGCGACAGGTGATTGGGGCGGCATCATTCCCGCCATGCTCAACTCCCTGCTGGCGCTGCGCTGCCTGGATTATGACGTAGCTGACCCGGTAGTCGAGCGAGGTTTAAAAGCAGTTGATAACTTTGCCCTTGAAACTGAAGACGCCTACTGGATACAGGCCTGCATCTCCCCCGTTTGGGACACCGCTCTGGTGATGCGAGCCCTGGTTGATTCGGGTCTGGCTCCCGACCATCCCGCCCTAGTCCGAGGGGGCGAGTGGCTATTGGACCAACAAATTCTTGATTATGGGGATTGGGCAGTCAAAAATCGACAAGGAAAACCCGGCGCCTGGGCCTTTGAGTTTAATAATTGCTTCTATCCTGATGTTGATGACACTGCCGTTGTCGTCATGGCGCTAAATGCAGTGCAGTTGCCCAATGAGCGGTTGAAACAGGCTGCGATCGCCCGCGCTGTTGATTGGATCGCCACCATGCAATGCAAACCTGGAGGCTGGGCCGCCTTCGACCTAAACAATGATCAAAACTGGCTCAACGCCATTCCCTACGGCGACCTCAAAGCCATGATCGATCCCAATACAGCCGATGTCACCGCCCGAGTGTTAGAAATGGTAGGCCAGTTGAATGGGGGAGTGGGAGAGTGGGAGAGAGGAGAAACAGACGTCCATACCCCCTCCCCAATCCAAAATCCCCAATCCAAAATCCCCAATCCAAAATCCCCAATCCAAAATCCCCCCCTCCTCTCCCCTCCCCCCCTCCTCTCCCCTCACCGCATCAATCACGCTCTCACCTACCTGGCCCGCGAACAAGAATCCGATGGCTGCTGGTTTGGTCGATGGGGGGTTAACTATATCTATGGAACCAGTGGTGTACTTTCAGCCCTTGCTTTGATCGCCCCCCAACAGTATCGTTCTCAAATCGAGCGAGGAGCCGCTTGGTTAGTCAGCTGCCAAAACCCTGATGGAGGCTGGGGAGAGACCTGCCGAAGTTATGACGATCCTAGGCTTAAAGGGCAAGGATCCAGCACCGCCTCTCAAACGGCATGGGCTTTGCTAGGTCTACTGGCCGCCGGGGAAGCCACAGCTAATTGGGCCAGTACAGCGATTGAATTCGGCGTCCAATACCTCTTAGATGCCCAAAACTTAGATGGGTCTTGGGATGAAGGCGAATTTACCGGCACTGGCTTCCCAAGGCATTTCTATATTAATTATCACCTCTATCGGCAACACTTCCCCCTGATGGTTCTGGGTCGTTATCGCCAATATGTTCATGGCTCTTTAAACCATCTAGACTGATTGCAGGCGTCAGGCGTCAGGCGTGGAAGAGCTTGAGAAAGCAAGGTAGATAGTAGATAAAGGAGACAAGGGGAATTAACTTCGAACTCCAGATTCCCCCCTCAAAATCTAAAATCTTTTTCTCCCAACCCCCACCATCTACACGATGGAGTGTGTTTAGGCGAGAATTGCTATAGACAGCCCTGATGGGTGGGGAAATCCATGAATTAACGATATGGAGACTCTCTATGGATGGCTTGATCAGGCTGTTGACGATAGACTAAACTCTGCATCTAGAGAAATTAAGTGTTCCAACAAACGCTGCATCTAGTGTTTCTCAATCAATTCATCTAAATTCCAAAGGATAGATAGTGGGACTTTCACAAATGCCATAACGCTAGCCTTGTTCAAGAAGTTCATGTAGACTCTGGCTGAAATCAACAAATTATTAATTAATCTAAACTTGCCCCAATGTCTTCCAATCTTTATCATCTGATAGCATTTGCGATTTCTGCCGTTATTGTCCTCATCACAACGCCAATTGTCAGGAAAATTGGTCTCAAAAGCGGCTTGGTGGATATGCCGAGTGGGCGGAAAGTTCACAAACAACCGATGGTTAGACTGGGGGGCGTTTCGCTTTATATGGGTACGCTGGTTGCACTCTTAGTAGTTTGGTGGATTGGCGGCTTCGTCGATATTACCGGTGAACCCTTAGCGCCCGACAAAGAATATGGAATCTGGGGAGTGACTGTTGGCGGTTTAGCCTTCTTCCTGATTGGCTTAATGGACGATCTGTTTAATCTGTCGCCGTTTTCCCGGTTGTTTATGCAAGCAACCGTTGCCACGCTGGCCTGGAATGTTGGAGTCAGTATCGATTTCTTAACCATTCCCTTTTGGGGTTTGGTGGTCCTTCCAATGTGGTTGAGCCTGCCGGTTACTATCCTTTGGTTGGCCGGTATGGCTAATGCAATTAATTGGATAGATGGACTGGATGGGTTAGCGGCTGGTGTTTCCGGCATTGCTGCGGTGATTATGTTAATAGTTAGTCTGTTTATGGCTCAACCAGCCGCCGCTCTAATTGCAGCAGCTTTAGCAGGAGCGGCTTTGGGCTTTCTACGCTACAACTTCAATCCAGCGCAGATCTTTTTGGGAGATGGCGGCGCTTACTTCATGGGCTTTACCTTGGCTGGCGTGGGAGTGGTGGGCCTAGTTAAGAGTGTTACGACAGCAGCTGTCCTTTTGCCTTACCTAATCCTGGCTGTCCCCATTCTGGATATGTCAGCTGTTATTTTTGAACGCCTCCGTTCTGGCGCGTCTCCGTTTATGGCTGACAAGCGCCATCTGCATCATCGCTTGCTTAACGCTGGTTTATCTCACCGTTTTACCGTTCTGTTCATTTATGTACTGACCTTGTGGGTAGGCAGTCTGGCGTTAGCATTTTCTGGCATTCCCAGCGGTGTCGCTTATGCGATCGCAGCCACGGTGTTGCTGAGCTATACTGGCTGGAAAGTCCGGGAACGAGCCCGCTGAGTCAAGGTTAGGGTGCAGAGGGAGACGATCCGGGAAAATGGGGACAGATCCTCTTCACATTTATTTCATTATGTAAATTATTAATTGTGTAAATTAATTGTGCAGATTTTGCATTTCACAATTGATTATTGATTAACGATATGTGTGGTTTTCTTATGGGGGGTGATGATGAGTTTGTTTATCTAGGCAGCACATCATCCAGTTTTAGCGTTAATCCTGACAATTCATGGGAAGCGATCGCCTGCCCCAGACGATACTGCTTTTGACTGTAGTCTTCGCCGACTAATTTGCAAACAGTTATGGTGGGTTGTTTTGGCCGACCAATGAAGGCGACTCCCCCAAATCCTCGATAATCGACAATCCAATATGCGGGAATACCCAGCAATTCATATTCTTCAACCTTACGGGCATAATCTGTTTCCCAATTTGTACTCACGACCTCAACGATTAGTTTAATCGAGGTTCCCAGCGTAATTACAGGTTCCCGCTCCCACAATGGCTCATTCACTAAGGCCGTCTCGTCTAAAACCACGATGTCGGGACGGCGAGCTGTAGCTACATCGGCGAAGGGTCTAAGAATACAGGTGCGGGGAATAAACCAGGTAGAGGCTTGGCGCTCTAACTCAAGATTGATTTTGCTGACCAACTTGCCTGATACAGTTTCATGCGGCCCGGTAGGCTCCATATCGATCAGTTCTCCATCCGCCAATTCGTAGCGGGAACCCTGGCCATACTGGGCTAGAAATTCTTCGAAGCTTAGGAGTTGAGTTGAGGTATAGGACATTGCTTACCTCTTGGTTTTCTCTAATAAGTATAGGAGATGGGAGATTCGCCCAGTTCTCTTTTGCTAGACTTTACTAAATTCAATAGAGTACTACATATTCAGGTTTCACGAATCGATTCAGATACTACAAAAATCATTACTCTATACGAACCTAACCAAAATGAATGGATCGATTACAAATACAGGAGAGAATAATGTTTAAGCGCCATGTTTGTAGTTCTGAAGAATCTCATATTGAGTATGTCAGTGAGATTTTTCAAATTGACGGGATTTTTTGCCTAGTGGAAAATATTCCAGCTACCGTTTGTTCTCGATGTGGGGCAGAAATCTTTGATCGAGAAACAACTGAACGAATTCGAGTCATGTTGCATGGAGAGACAAAACCTGTTAGGTCAATTTCTGTGGATGTGTTTTCCTAATGTATACTCGCTTCTTTCGGTGGGCATCAGACAGACTCGGCAAAAATGGCATTATTTCCTTTATTACTAATCGCTCATTCATTGACTCCAAGACCTTTGATGGCTTCCGCAAATGCATCGAACGAGAGTTTGATTATGTCTACATCATTGATACGCAATCGGATGTGAGAAATAATCCCAAGATATCAGGCGCCAAAAATAATGTATTTGGTATTCAAACTGGAATTGCCGTGATGTTCTTAGTCAAAACTGAAGAGGGGAAGTGATGACAACTGATACAGAGATTTTTCAAACTATTGCCAAAATGCCCGAACCTCTCAAACAGGAACTTCTGCACTATGCTAAATATTTAATTCAGAACTACACAAAGATGGAAGCTGAGGAGAAAAAAACTGCAAAGCGAGGTGGACTTGGAATTTGGAAAGGAAAAATTTGGGTAGCTGATGACTTTGATGAACCTCTTGAGGATTTTGCGGAGTATATGTGAGCATGAATATTTTGATGGATACCCATGCTTTCCTTTGGTATTTTCAGGGTAGTGAGCAATTAAGTTTTAAAGCCGCAGAAATACTTGAAGATACCGATAATGATCTCTGCTTAAGTATGGCTAGCTTGTGGGAAATTGCGATTAAGCTTAGTTTAGGAAAACTCACTCTACAGAATCCGTTTCATGAATTACCAGACGTACTTGAGCAACTCATGATAAGAATTCTGCCTATCTCCTTTGCTGATACTGAATGCTGTTCAACTCTACCATTTCATCATCGTGATCCATTTGATCGAATGTTAATTTCCCAGGCGATTAATCATTCTCTCGTGATTGTCAGTGTGGATACTGCTTTTGACGCTTATCCAATTCAGCGGTTGTGGACATGAGTAAGGCGAAAATCTTCTATAAGAGATGAATGGGTCTTTGATTTTTCTATTCCTTCATTAAAAAATAAAATCAATTATTTTGTCGAAGCTTATCAAAATAGACTTCAATATTCTGAAAGACCTGAGCTTGATATTAAGTGGGATAGAGAACTTGAAAATGATTTATCTCGTGGAATCCAAAAGAAATTTGAGTCTGAAAGAATAAGAAACAGCGTCTGTAGACCATTTTCAAAGCAATTTCTCTACTTTGACAAACATTTTAATCGAATGCCGAGTCAAGCTTTAAAAATTTTTCCAGATAGAACAAGTATAAACAATCTAATTGCTGTCATAAACCACACGCAAATCCCTTTTTTAGTTCAAGCGGTTAACTGTATACCTGCTTTGGATGTTGGTGGTCTTCCTACTCAATGCCTTCCCCTCTACTGCTACGACGGAAACGGAAACCGCATCGACAATATCACCGACTGGGCCTTAACACCACTACAGCAACCCCACCATCACCAAACTCGACATCTTTCACTACACCTACGCCGTCCTCCACTATCCTGCCTACCGTACCAAATACAAACTTAACCTTGCCAATAAGCGGATTTTTTTATCAGAGAAGTGTAGGATCTGAATTTTCCAAGGTTTTCAAACTCGTTTTGCTCCCGGCTGAAAACAGGTGACCAAAAGAGCTTTGGCGATTGTTGCAGATTTCTCACATTTCATTATCTGATAACCCAAAATCACCCTTTAGGGTACTACGAGCAAAAGGGCGACTCTGGGAAAATAGTTTCGCTGAAGGTGAGTGGAATCATGGGTCCTCTA
>JAKSDM010000994.1 GCA_022360135.1 Pseudanabaenales cyanobacterium
ACTGAAAAGGGTTCTGCCGTCTAGACTAAATCGGACAGCGGTGACTACATCACTATGGCCTGGGCTAATCAGAGGAATGTGCCGACTAAAGGTGTGAATCAACTCAGCCGTGGTTAAATCCCAAAGCCGGACTGTTTTGTCTGCTCCCCCTGTGGCGATCGCGCGTCCATTTGGGCTCACTGCCAAAGCGTTGACCACACTGGCGTCCGTTAGAGTGTGAACATAACGCCAGGATACAACAGGCGAGGTCAGAGGCGATTGTACCGCTGGTCTGGCGAGTTTAGCCGCCCCTTTTCTGGGCAGTTTTCTGGGTAATTTTCTGAACGCGTTTAGGCGGGTAAGAGTCGAAAAAATTGACCGCCGTGGCGGACGCTTAATGGGTAACGACGGGGGAGGAGCGTTTAAGTCCGCCAAGACGGCCTCAGCAGTTCGATACCGTTGCCTTAGGGATCGGCATAACATTCGGTCTAAGATTCTTCTCAATTTAAGACTGACGGAATGGGGCAGATAGGTGCGCCAGACCCATCGGTCTTCGATGACGGAGTAGAGGTCAAAGGGATGCAGCCCCGTCAGGAGATGAATGCAGGCTACCCCCAAGCTGTAGAGATCACTGGCGAATACGGCCTTTCCCACCGCTTGTTCGGGAGCAACATAAGCAGCGCTGCCGATGACAGTGCCGGTTGGTTGCAAACCATCGGATGTGACGATTTTGGAGGCGCCAAAGTCTACCAAGACTAGGGGGCCAGTGTGGCGAGGACGAATAATATTGGCTGGCTTAATATCCCGGTGGATCACCTGAAAACTATGGATGAACTTGAGTACAGGCAGTAGGTCATGCAGCAGAGCCTGGATCTGCTTTTGATCGAAGGGGCCTATCGCCGCTAACTCTTCATCCAAATTACGACCGTCAATATATTCCTGAACCAGATATTGGCCCGTCTCTGTCTCAAAATAAGCTAGAAATTGAGGAATCTGGGGATGCTCTCCCAATTCAACCAGATGCTCTGCTTCCCGTCGGAAGAGGTCAACTGCTTTTTGCCCTTGGTCAGGGGTGC
>JAKSDM010001486.1 GCA_022360135.1 Pseudanabaenales cyanobacterium
CTATCGCGCTTGGCGAGAAACAATTTTCTCAAAGTTGGCTTGAGTCTGGTGTAATAAAGTTTCGCGGCGATCGCCCGTACTCGGTAGACCAGGAACCAGGTTGCGAGCTTGCAACGCCATATGAAGCTGAAGATGAGCTACATATTCACTGAAATCTTCACGCAGGGCGGTGGATGAGTTGGATAGCTGCTCAGACCGTGACACTAAAACGCTCTCCCTTGATAACTTATGCAACTTTCAACGTTACTGAAGCTATCACACTGTATGAACTGTCTTTGCACTCTGCAACGAAGCTTAACGCTATCGGAATCGCTAGCAGGTTTTGCTATGAGCGATGAATAAGAAGGCAGGGAAAGTAGGGAATGCATAAAATGGGCAACCTCACTCTAAAGATTTACTAAAGAGAGCTGAGGTTAAGATTGCTCTCGCATTCATCCCAAAAGGGAAAAAGGCATCTATCCCAGCAGCCGACTATCAAGCCCGTCAAATTGTTTTTAATCCCTTGGAGGTCAATCAAGGTTATGCTCCTGAGCAGACGCTACAAAATCCTTGAGGTGTTAGGATCAGGCGGCATGAGCCAAACCTATATGGCAGAAGACACTCAGCGTCCTGGTAGACCTAAGTGCGTGGTTAAACAACTCAAACCACCTAGGGGGAATGCCGCTTTTCTGTCTATAGTTCACCGTCTGTTCAAACAAGAAGCCTATATCCTCGAACGCTTGGGCGGCCATAATCAAATTCCCCGGTTGTTAGCTTACTTTTCACAGCGCCAAGAATTTTATCTGGTGCAGGAGTATATTGATGGCCATACACTGGCCGCCGAACTTCCTCAGGGCCGACGCTGGTCTGAACAGCAAGTTATCCAACTGCTAAAAGAAATTTTGGAAATCCTGAATTTTGTTCATGAACAAGGCGTCATTCATCGAGACATCAAGCCCGAAAACCTAATTCGACGGCGGTCAGATGGGAAATTAGTCCTGATTGACTTTGGGGCGGTGAAGCAAGTTCAGTTTCCGGAAGCGGTCGCCTCTGCTCATATCAGTATGACTGCGCCCATTGGCACGCCTGGTTATATGCCAACGGAACAAGCTACAGGCAGACCCTATCTCAGCAGTGATCTACATGCGGTTGGGATAATTGGTATTCAAGCCCTTACTGGATTACGCCCACAACAGTTGCAGCGGGATATTGAGGGAAAATTGGTTTGGCCAGACAAAACTGAAGCGAGTCGGGGGCTGGCTGAGTTTCTGACAAAGATAGCGCACCCTTACTTTCATCGTCGCTACAAAACAGCTAAAGAGGCGCTGCAAGTCTTGCATCAGTTGGAGCGATTTAAACCGGTCTCAATCCTCACCCTACCTCAAATTCCAACTATTTTTCAGACAACAACCACATCCCTACGGAGAGATTTTCATCATAGCCCGCTGATATCAGGTGTGTTTACCGCCGTTGCGATCGCCGCATTTATATTTGGTTTCCATATCGCCTCGTACCAAGCAGTCACGCCAGGAGAGCAAAATAGCGCTCCGTCCATAGGGGTAGCTACAACCTCTCAATGAGTCTTCTGTTTTATCCTTTCCCTTGGCGAGTTCGCTGATGCGCTGCTTCTGCTTTCAATTCTTCAACCACATCCCAGGCCACTGCACATTCTTGAGAAATTTGCTCTTGCTCATCACCACAGATTACCCGGGCATGGCGCAGGGCGTTTTGAATCTTGCGTGATAGGGCATCTGCTAAGGGTTGGGCGCCCACATCACTTTTCATCAGAATATCTGTCACTGAAATGATCCCCAACAGTTCCCCGTCTCGAATCACTGGGGCGCGTTGAATCCCTGTGTCAGCAAACAGCTGCGCCACCTGCTCAATATTAAGGTCAGGCTTCACCACAATGCAGGGCTTCCGCATAATCTTATGAACAGGTATCTGATTAGGGTCTTGCCCACTTGCTGTGACGTTATAGACAACATCTCGCTCGGTCAGAATACCGTAGGTGTCTAGGTCATGGGCGCGCTCTACAATCAGAGAACGGACTTTTTTCGCCTGCATGAGCGCGATCGCTTGCGCCACTGTCGCTGAACTGCTGATAGTAAAAACCTGTTCGGTCATGATGTCTGTAGCTCGAAACATGGGCGCCCTCCTTGGGAATCAAAGGCTATACAGCAAAGGCTGATAACTAATATCTGGTTTTCCTCTCGTTATAGTTATAGAAAAACAAGTTGAAGAACTTGTGAAGAACCGATGACGGAACTAATTTTGTTCTGCGTTCTTTGTTCTTCATTCTTCGTTCTTGGCTCCACCAGATTTTTGAGACAGCGCGCCATTAATGAATAATGCATTAGAAACCTGATTTCTGAACTATTCTGTTTTTCCTACTCTCTACACTCTCTATAAATGTGCTACTGTTTCTTTGAGGATTATTTTCGACTGTGTAATGCGCTCTGTATTGCGTATTTCCGAATTTAAACCTAATGCTCCCTTTGATTCTAGAGATATCTCATGTCAATTTATGTCGGCAATCTGTCCTTCCAGGCTACACAAGAGGACATCACTGAAGTCTTTACCGAATACGGCACGGTTAAGCGCGTTCAGGTGCCTACGGACCGGGAAACAGGCCGTATGCGAGGTTTCGCTTTTGTTGAAATGGAGACTGAAGCGGAAGAAGCTGCCGCCATTGAAGCCCTTGATGGTGCTGAATGGATGGGGCGTGACCTGAAGGTAAACAAGGCAAAACCTCGTGAGAGAAGAGACTCTTCTGGAGGTGGCTGGGGAAATCGGGGAGGTTCTGGGCGCTACTAATAATTTAGAAAATAAACATTAGCTTCAGCCGCCAACCATTCTCTTGGCGGTTAAATTCGATCTGGCGAATAAATTCTCGGAAGTAGAAACGCCGTTCTGATTCGGAAAGATCAAGCCAAAATTGAGGAATTGAGACCGCTTGGGCAATTTCTTTCAGATTGACTGGAGGTAATTGGGCAAGGCGCTGTTGAGTGGCGGCAATTTCGGCGCGGAGTTTGTAGGCCCGCAGATCGGCAGTTTCTTGATCTAACACGTTACTGGTAACGAGTTCAGGTAATTGGGCAAGGACAGATTGTTTTTGTTTTATTTGTTCTGCGATCGCTCCTTTCATGCCAGCCAAATCTGGCATAATCAGTTCATCCACAGCGTCAGGAAGTTCCCGACAGATGCTTTCGATTGTCTGTTCTAGAGCGTCCTTATAGGGGATTGCTTTGCATTTAGACCGGCGAGGGCAAGCGGTAGGATTGAGATAAAGGTATTCTTTGGTGCGACGGGGAGCCGTCACCCGAGTGATCTTCATCGGCGACTGGCATTCCTGGCAAATCGCCAGTCCCGCTAAAGAGCGGGGGGCGCTGGCAGTGCGGGTAGGCAACAGGCAATTGCGGCGGAGCAGTCGATCAATTTGAGCGGCTTCTTCGCGAGAAAGGATAGGCGCATGGGTATCGGGCGTCACCTGATCGCCCTGATAAATCAGATCGCCCCGATAGACTGGGCTGGTGAGCCATCGCCGTCCGGTGGAAACCGAGATTTTTTTGCTGTACTTCTTCTCCAGATAGCGAACAGCGCCTCGTAGGGAGCCGAAAAGCAAGAACTGTTCGAAAAAATCCTTCACCAGAGGCGCCGTTGTTCGATCTAGCACATAACGGTCCTTACCCCGACGATAACCATAGGGAGCTTTGCCAGGAGGCGGTAAGGCTTTTATTCGGTTGCGAGCATGTCCCTGACGAATCCGGCGACTCCGCTGATTCCGTTGAATTTCCCCCAGTAAATTAATGAGGTCGGTTCGAAGGGTTTCGCGCTGGTTTTGACCAGGATTCGAGGGAAACGGTTTGAACTGTTCAGAGTGATAGGGTTGCTCTACGGCAATCACCAAAATGCCAAATGCTTCTAGTTGGTTAAGCCGATCGTTCACCTCCTGTAGAGAATCGGCTAATTCTTCTAACCGACGCACCAGTAGGTAGGAGGGTGGTTTTATCTGACAATCCCGTAAGAGTTGCTGTAATTGGGGACGCTTCTTCCCCCCCTGATTGATCGTAGTCGTTCCCAGATCTCGGTAGACTCGATCCACGTCCTGGCCCCAAATCGCTTCATCCGGTGGAGATTCTAGCAATGGATCACTGTATAAATAGGCAAAAATCTTCATTCTAGACGGGGAAATAGAGAGTAGGGAGTAGGTCGTAGGCAATAGACGGTAGACGGGGGAAGCGGCAGTCTCCCAAACACAAGAGCCTAGGCAATAGACGATAGGGCGATACAAGGTGCGAAGCAGTTTCCCAGTGCCGAGCGGCTTTATTATCCCCTACCTACGGCCTACCCTCTACTATCTACCCATATCGACCCAAACATGGGCAAATTCAATCCTTAACAGCTTCGGGTTAAAACATCCAAAAGTTAGGCGTTGTAATGCGTCCATGGGATGGGATACTGATACCTCGGTATTTTAAGTGCAGGGGCATAGCTGGTGTAGACAATAAGCCGATCTATGCTGAGGGAATCCCCTGCCGTTGAAAAGTGCTTGAATCATGACTATGCCATTCCCTCCGCACAAGTGGTCATTATTCCTGGTGATCGCCCTAGCGACATTCGCTCCTGGCTGCCGATCCGACTCAGTGGGTGACGCCCCCGGCAGTGAATCGGCTCCTTCCTCGGCTGTCACCACGCCCGCACCCGAGGTTCAATCGAATGCAACGATCCCTGAGATTGAGCCAACTGTAACGCCTAACCCTGACTCCCCATCAACAGAACCTGACTCCCCATCGACAGCACCCGAAACGTCTGTACAGGCCGCAGGGCAAGTTGAACCGCCCGCCAACTGCAACAATCCTCAAACCCAACTGGAAATGAATCTTTGTGCTAAAGCCTGGTTCGAGCAGGAAGATGCTAAATTAAATCAGTTTTATCAGGATCTAAAGGCAACCCTCAGTTCTGAGAAACAATCAGACTTAATCACTGCAGAGCTGGCCTGGCTTGACTTCCGTGACGCCAACTGCGATTTTGAAGCCAGTCAGGTGGAGGGCGGCTCAATGCAGCCGACTCTTTACTTCAGCTGTCTGGCCGAGCTGACCCGCGATCGCACAGCCGAACTCCAGCAACCCACCCCAATAACATTGAGCTACGACCAAGCCGATCAGCAGCTAAATGAGTTGTACCAAACCTTCCAGTCCATCTTGGTTGACCAGAATCTAGACGCGTTAACGACGACCCAACTCAACTGGATCAACTATCGAGACGCCAACTGCGCTTATCAGCAGGGAGACACTGATGAGTGCTTAGCCCGGGTCACTCAAAAACGCACTCAGCAGTTGGAGGAACAACTGGCCATGTGGCAGTTATAGCGATTCTCACGGGTGCGGAATACATTTTAGCAAAAGGTATTTGGTAGGGTGGGCATTGCCCACATGGCTTATTTCAGTGCCATTCGGTATAGGGTGTGGGGTGTAGTCAAGGCAATTAAATACCGCTATGTGAATCATAACAAATCACATGATTCTGGCTTCAAGTCACGCTCCATCAGAGCTTCTACCGCCTCTTGGGGAGTAATTACGCCTTTGAGGAGACGATGGACCTGGCGGGCAATGGGAACTGGAATTGCCTCTCGGTTAGCCAGGTCAATCAAGACATTGGTGGTGTTGACCCCCTCTGCTGTACTGCCCAGTTCTGCTAGGATTTGCTCCAGGGATTCGCCTTGGGCTAGACCATAGCCGACGCGATAATTGCGGCTGAGGGGACTGGTGCAGGTCGCCAGCATGTCCCCTAACCCTGATAAACCGAAAAAGGTTTCAGCCTGTCCCCCCAGGTGGACGCCAATTCGAATCACCTCGGGGATAGCGCGGGTAATCAGGGCCGCCTTGGCGTTAGAGCCAAGCTTGAGGCCGTCGCACACCCCAACTGCGATCGCCATGACATTCTTAAGGGTTCCCCCCAATTCGGCGCCAAGGGGATCGGCACTGGTGTAAACCCGGAAACAGTCAGACGCAAACAGATTTTGTACAGCTTCCGCCACCATCTCATCTTGACTGGCCACAACGGTTGCTGCAGGCAATTTATGCTCAATTTCTTTAGAAAGGTTAGGCCCAGACAACACCACAACAGAGTGGTTGGGGAAAGCCGTTTGAAAAATTTGAGAGGGAGTGCGGGTTGTCGCCGGATCGAGACCCTTAGTTGCAGTCATCAGAATCACCGATTCGGGAATCTCAAGGCTCTGCAAACGCTCCACCAACGCCGCCACCCCTTTCATGGAAATCGCCGAGAGTACAACATCTGCTCCCCTAACGGCTGCCTCTAAACTCAAGTCGCCTCGACGAGACCAAATTCTTACCCGATGTCCATTGACTGAAACCAGACTAGCCAGAGCCGATCCCCAAGCGCCAGCCCCCAAAATGGTCAAATTGGCCAGTGAGTTTTGGAATGGGATAACGTCTAATGCCTCTGAAGCGGGTCGGAAAGAATTTAAGGTGATTACCATGGATTTTGTCTCAGTATTGAGGTTGAGACTTTAAATTTTAGATAAATTTTAGATTTATCGCTTGAAAGCGATTCTGAGAGGACTGCCTGTTGTTCCGGTAAATCAAGAGAGGCAAGGGATTCAGGCGTTATTAAGAGAATTCTTGCAAGCTCCAATTCCGGCCATAAAATTCGCAATACAGATGCAATGGTCGCGCCCCCCTCTCGATTTATTGGGATTTCATTTTCAAGAGACCACCTGGCTTAAGGTCTGCTGCTGGCGCCAATACTCTGGAGTGCTCGTTCAGTAAATTGGGATTTTAGGGCATAGTCTGGAATACAGTTAGTCTCCATGTAGGTGCGGTACGCCTCAATTTGGCGATCGCACTCAGCCTCAGTCCAGTCGCAATGTTTGATCAAAACGTCGGTAATCGAAGGGAGGGCGTCAAAGCCATAGTTCGCCTGCATAGATAGTGTCATGCGGCGGCGGCAGAGGTCTACCAGGGTATGCGCCATCTCTGAGCGGACTGCATAGAC
>JAKSDM010001050.1 GCA_022360135.1 Pseudanabaenales cyanobacterium
GGTATGGGTGTAAGCGCCTGGATTAATCAGCAAGCCTTGATAGCAACCCATTGCCGATTGGATCGCATCGACTAGAGCGCCTTCATGATTTGACTGGAAACATTCCACCTTAGCCTCTAGACACTTGCCTTCTTGAGCAAGTAAAGTGTTTATCTCTTCTAAGGTTTGCCGACCATAGATTTCAGGCTCCCGACGCCCTAACAGGTTTAAGTTAGGGCCATGAAGCACTAACAGATTTAACAAAGCTTAGTAGGTCAAGATATTAAATTTAGTTTGTCAACGATATTGATGGTCATCAACAGGAATGGGAATAGGCTCATGCTCAGGCTGAACTTGCGGACCTAACAAAGCTTCTAAAAGCTTATCAACCCACTCTTTCAGCTTTTCAAGAACCTTCTCAATATAATCCATCAGCCGGATAACTCCTTTTTGATGTAGACAACCTTCCCCATCGCACACGGGGTTCTAACCGAAGAAGGTAATAGTCTTATCCTAAGAAAACTATACTTAAGTTTGTATCCATCATAACGAATCACAAGAAATTATCAAGGGTTACGGGCAAGGTCTCAATTTAATTAAGTCCTTTGCAATGGTTCAAAAGTTCTCGACGCAAGACATCCAGAGCAGAACAGGCGCTCAGATGGCGAATCCACTCCCGACCTCGAAAATTCCCGAAATGGTACACAAAACTTTGTGGAGTCTGATTGGGGGACGCCAGACCCACATAGACTAACCCGACTGGTTTAGTCGCTGTTCCGCCCCCCGGTCCCGCAATCCCAGTAATACTCAAGCCCCAATCTGTTCCCAATTGAGTTTTAACGCCAACCGCCATCTGTTTCGCGACGGCGGCGCTAACGGCGCCCTGATCAATCAAATCCTGCTCAAGGACGCCCAATAGGTTGACTTTGACTGAGTTATCGTATGATATAACGCCTCCCCAAAAATATTCGGAGCTGCCCGGCGTACTCGTCAACATGTGTCCCAATCCGCCCCCTGTACAGGATTCTGCTACGGCCAGCGTGGCTTGACAAGATCGGAGTAAGTTGCCGACCACAGAGGCCAATGTATCTTCATTGGCGCCATAGCAATCCACTCCCCCGATTTTGCGTAGCTGGACCTCAATCGGCTGAATCAACTCATTGGCTAATGCCTCTGAAGCCGCTTTGGCTGAAATTCGCAGTTTGACTTCTCCTTGACTGGCATAGGGGGCTACGGTGGGATTTTGGGACTGAAAAAAAGTCGAGACCTTCTCCGCTAGGGACGATTCGCTAATGCCCCAAAATCTAAGGGTGCGACTATAAATCATGGTTTGCGCCCAGCCCTGATTCTTTAAGTAGGGGGCAGCGGTTTCTCGCCACATGGTCTGCATTTCCCTAGGGACTCCCGGAAAGGTGAGCAGGGTTAGGCCAGATCGCGGTCGCCAGATTATGCCTGGCGCACTGCCGACTGGATTTGGCAGCACCTCAGCGCCTCTAGGAATTTGGGCTTGCTTGCGGTTGTTCTCGGGCATGACGCGTCCCCGTTGAGCAAATTTGCACTGAATATCCTCAAGCACATCCTCCTGCTTTTGCAAAGGCGCGTCAAAGAAGTCGGCCAATGTTTCATGGGTTAGGTCATCCGGTGTGGGGCCTAAACCGCCCGTGAAAATCAGCAGGCGCGATCGCTCGCAGGCGATCGCCACGGCCCGCTTAATTCGCAACGGGTTATCCCCCACTACCGTTTGATAATAGTGGGGGATTCCTAATTGGGCGAGTTGCTGCGCTAAAAACTGGGCGTTGCTATTGAGAATGTCTCCCAAAAGAAGCTCAGTTCCAATACAAATGATCTCTGCGCTTTCGTTCATTTATTCACCATCGCGCCCCATGAGAAAAATCCAACAATGGTTAGCTCACAAACCCAATCACATCGTTCTCTATGTGATCCTGGGTGGACTGCTTTTTCGGGGCATTGTAGCCTTTTTTCTCTTTCCTGGCTTCGATGAAGCCTATTATTATATGTACACTCAAAACCTGGACTGGAGTTATTTTGACCATCCAGTTCTGGTGGCGTTGACTACAGGGTTAGGGGAGTGGGCAACGGGGCGCGTCTCTCCGTTCACCCTCCGGATCGGGGCGCTCTTGGTTCACATTGGCAGCTCGATTCTGCTCTACCTAACCGCTATCCGCCTCTTTTCCCCTGCAGCGGCTAGGCTGACCTTGACGATCGCGACTATCACGCCTTTATTCGCCATCGGCTTCGGCAGCTTGACTTCCCCCGACAATATGCTGATTTTGGGCTGGACAGCCACATTGTATTGGGCGGCTTGTGAGTTTTTTCCAGGGGAGACAGCGGCGTCAACCACTGATTCAGCAGCCCGAAACGCCTCCGCCCGCTATCGCCCTAGCTATCGATTAGCCATACTCGGTCTATTGATCGGTTTAGCTTGCCTCAGTAAATATCACGGGTTCATCTTAGGCGTCAGCCTGGTTGGGTTTTGTCTGAGCAGTGAGCGATATCGCTGTGCGTTAACGTCTCCTTGGACTGTCCTGGCGTTAAGTCTGTTCATTGTGACCTTATTTCCCCTCTGGTTCTGGAATCTGAATCACGACTGGATATCGTTTCGATTCCACCTGTCCATGCGATTTGAAGAGGGGAGCGGGGGTGAATTTAACCCGCTCGAGGCGCTGGGCGTTTGTCTGGCGGGGATTGCGTATCTCTTTCCCGCCATCGGCTTTCCCCTCTGGTGGGTGAGTGGGCGATCGCTGCTAGAGCAAATTCGAGCTGCATTGACTCAGTCTCAATCAATGGATCAGTCTGACTTTAGACAGAAACAGGCGTTGATCCTTTGGGTCTCTTTACCGATTATGGTAGGATTCACCTTTTTGGGAGGTTTTCAGCCCATCTATCCGGCTTGGCCTGCTCCAGGTTTCTGGAGTATGACCCTACTTTTAGGGGAGCGGGCGACTATTTGGCGGCGACGTTCCCAACGTTGTGTGCAGCGCTGGCTAGTCGGCTCAGGGCTGGCGGCGGCGACCCTTGTACTCATAGCCCTACTCCACGTGACGACAGGAACCTTTCAAAAACCGAGTGATTATGCTCTCTTAGGCGGCTTCATTCCACCTCAACAAGATCCTTCGACCAGCTTAATTGACGTTCTCCAATTGCGTCGCCGCTTGGCCGATTCGTCTGTGGTCAATTCAAACCTA
>JAKSDM010000972.1 GCA_022360135.1 Pseudanabaenales cyanobacterium
CCACCTGCAAAGGTTGCTGTCGCCAATTTGTCTCCATTGGGCGCTGACTCATTCAGACTGTAGGCAGGGTTAAATAAGCCAAACGCAACCAAACTACCAACGACCAAGCAAATTAATCCAATATACTTTGAAATTTTCATTTATCGGATACTCACAAATCCTGCTTCTCTAATCAATTGCTGGCCTTCGTCGGTCAGAAGCAGCTCAGCGTAGGCTTCACCTGCCTGCTGATCTAATCCTCCGTCTTTTTTCACAATAACGAAGAGTTGGCGGGTGATGGGATAATCCCCACTCTTAAGCGCCTTAAAGTTTAATCGGTTTCGCTGGGTCGGGCAAATATCAAGTGGAACCAGTGGCGCTTGATAAAGGGGAACAAATGCTTCCTCTTGACTGGGCGCGATCGGGATAGCTTTGGTTGAACATTGGGGAACTACGGAGGAAGCAGATGCATAATAGACGCCGCCTAGGTTAGTCGCAACTGCCTGCAGCCCCTGTGGGGTATCATCCACCAACACAACGGTGTCGCCTAATTGCTCATTTCCCAGCACTTTTTCGACGAAAAAATGAGGGGTCCCCCCTGCTTCTACCGGACGAGAGTAAGGAATAATTGGAACATCTGGACCATTCACCTGACTCCAATGGGTAATCTGGCCGGTATATATTGCTTTGAGTTCGTTGATTGTCAACCCAGGAATATCTAGGTTAGGGTTGACTATGATCGCGACTCCATCAATTGCAACTGGAATTTGTTCCAGGCTGAACCCCTGCCGCTCAGCTGCTTCATATTCTTCCGGTTTGATGGGGCGAGATGATTGCGAAAAAGCTAACTGCCCCTGCAGCAGCATCTTGATGTCAGTATCCGAACTCAAGCCTTCTCCAACTGGGTGCGTATAGCGAAGCTGAAAATCTGGCCAGACGGTCTGGAATGCAGGCGCCAGCTTATGATGCAAAGTGGCCCAAGTTGTTTCGCCGCCGTCATGAAATAAGTGGGCTGGACTACCATTAGCCTCTGCAGAAATCTCATGATCTTTTGCGTCAGCTCCACTTCCATTATGGGCTGCAACCTGATTTACGCCTGCTGAAACCTCGTTTATATTTGCATTGCTGCTTTCAGAGGCTAAATGTCTAGCAGTTGAAGCGTGATCTTGAGGATCACTGATAGATGAATTGGCAGGATCTGGGTAAGCTGATCCCCGTAAAGTAACGATAGGATCTCTGAAAAGTAGCCAAAATCCACCAAATAGTCCCCCCAAAAAGACTGATACGATCAGGACATTTACCGTTATGAGTAAAATCGCATTTTTTTGAGGCATGAGTATTTGTGTCTGAGCAACAGCCACTCCTCTTTCTTGGCAGGGATAGATGTCATAGCCGCCTAAAGATATTTAGGCTAACACAAACTAACTTAATCATGATACGGATGGAGTTAGCTTTACCCTATCTACTTAAAGCATCTACTTATTCTCTGTAATACCACCGTCTGGTCTCCAGATAAGTCAAAGCTGCGGTTGGCTCACATTTCCCTAAGCCAATTTAGAACTAAACCGACTAGTATAGATATCATCAGAATAAGCTGTGAGAAATTTAAGTTGCTCATTAGGCATTGCCCTTTAGGTAGAAGTTAGACGGTTGGCAATAGGCAGTAGACAGTAGGCAGGGAGATTACCCAAGCAATGGGCCAGGCAAAGATTACTAATCCAGACCGGCAGAAATCAACAGAAAAAACTGAAGCCATCTTGGAAGGAGCCATGGGAGAATTTCTGACTCATGGGTATGCGGCCACCAGTATGGATCGGGTGGCGGCTGCGGCAGGGGTTTCTAAAGCCACGGTCTACAGTCATTTCCAAGATAAAGAAAGCCTTTTTACAGGGTTGATTCAGCGATTGATGAGCGGCAGATACAAAACCATATTAGGTCTCGAAAACCCTCAATTGCTACAGGGGGAACCCAGTATTGTCTTGCGGAACATCGCCAACAATATGCTGGACAACACCATGAATAATCATCAGCTCCAGTCTTTTATGCGAGTCATTGTGGGAGAGTCTGGACGTTTTCCTGAGTTAGCGCAACCGTATGTTAAAACTATAGCGAAACCTGTGATTGAGTTACTCAGTCAATATCTCGGCTCTTGTTCCGAACTTAAACTGACGGATCCAGAAGCCACAGCTCGCGTTTTTATGGGGACCCTTATTTATTACGTCATTCTGCAGGAAGTGATGTACGGCAAAGACATTTTGCCCATGGAGCAAGATCGCATCATTGATACGCTAGTCGGTCTGATTGTGGGTGAGAGAACAACAGCCCACTGAGGTGTCTGACTGAGCAAATATAATGGATGAGCAAGATTCGCCTAGGAGATTTATCGCCGTAGCCCACCGTCGTTGCTGTGACTATTGACCACCATAATGCCTCCCAGATTCCGGGGAAGTATGCTGTGGGAAACATGTCAGGATTAGCTCGACGCTCAAATAACCAAAGCAGATGCGCCGACACTAAAGCAAGGCAAAATACAATGGCGATCGCTGGCAGCGTAGTCAAAGAGATCACATAGGAGCAAATAAAAACAAAATGGAATGGAGAGCTTCATGTCAACAGTCATTTACGGTTTGAGACATCTATGGTTTGGGAGACTTTTCAAGCCTTGAACAGGCGGATCGGGAACTAAAATTTTGAGTCGATAAGAATTCCTAAGTTACTTTACACACATCAGCTTAAGCGGGTTTCAGCATAGTAGATTGCAGTGAAACA
>JAKSDM010000653.1 GCA_022360135.1 Pseudanabaenales cyanobacterium
CGAATCCCGGAAAAACGGTCTTCTGTCTAGGGTCTGACGGGTCTCAGCAGGAAGGCAATGATGCGGAAGCGGCTCGGCTCGCGGTTGCCCAGCACATCAACGTTAAGCTACCGATTGATGATAACGATGTCACCATTGCTGGACACCCTTCGCAATATCTGCCTGGGTTTAGTGTCAGACAGACCCTGGAAGGTCATGGGTTGAAGGTGCTGGAAGGGGATGGTGAGGATATTGAAGGCCTATATGTTCGTATCTGCGAAGCGTTCAATACCCCTGGTCCGATCGCTGTGATCAACAAACGGTCCATGTGTGTGGGCATTCAGGGACTAGAAGGCTCTAACCATGGTCATGACGTAATTTCTGTAGATTTGGCTGTCCAGTATTTGGAATCGCGCGGGCGCACGGCTGCTGTAGAGCATCTCAAGAGCATTCAAAAGCCGAAGCAAACCTATACATTCCTGGGAGTTTCTGAGCAAGTAGGCTCTAACCGCAATGTTTTTGGCGAGACCGTAGTTGAGATCCTCGGCGGTATGAGTGAAGCGGACCGTAAGAGCAATGTGCTGGTGTTAGACAGCGATCTGGAAGGATCCTGCGGTCTGAATAAGATTCATTCTGCTTATCCAGAGGTGTTTATCAGCGGCGGCGTCATGGAGCGTAGCAATCTCTCTGCCGCTGCTGGTTTTGGTATGGAAAAAGGCAAGCAAGGCATCATGGCCACCTTCAGCGCCTTTCTGGAGATGTGCATCTCTGAAATCACGATGGCCCGACTTAACTATTCCAATCTACTCTGCCATTTCTCCCATGCGGGCATCGATGATATGGCGGATAATACCTGCCACTTCGGCATCAATAATATGTTTGCCGATAATGGTTTGGATGACGGCTATGAAACCCGACTTTATTTCCCAGCCGACGCCAATCAGATGAGGGCCTGTGTGAAAAAGGTCTTTAGTGACTCCGGTCTGCGGTTTGTCTTCTCCACTCGCTCCAAAGTGCCGATGATTCTGGATAACAAGGGCAAGGAGTTGTTCGGTGACGGGTATACCTTTACCCCTGGTAAAGATGAAGTCGTTCGTGAAGGGACGGCAGGATATATCGTCGCTTTTGGCGATGCCTTATATCGGTCGCTAGATGCAGTGGAGCGCCTCAAGCAAGAGGGGATTGATGTAGGCTTAATCAACAAGCCGACCCTAAATATAGTAGATGAGGAGATGATGGCGAAAGTGGGCGCTGCTCCCTTTGTCGTGGTGGTTGAAGCCTTTAATCGCCGTACAGGCTTGGGGAGTCGATTTGGCTCCTGGTTGCTGGAGCGTGGTTTGACGCCAAAGTTCGCCTATCTCGGCGCCCATAAGGAAGGTTGCGGCGGTCTATGGGAACAATTCCCCCATCAGGGAATCGATCCGACTGGCATTATGGCTAAGGTGAAGGAATTGGCTAGCTAAGCGACTTAGCTGATGTGCATTCAGTTTGCCATTTGAGGTAGTAGGCGTTAGACGGGGCAATCTCCCTGCCGGCTGTCTACTGATTTCATTACTATGACGTAAGGAACCAAGCAACTTGGCTGAGGTCAGCAAATCGCCAATCAGTGATACTTAGGTTAAGTGGTAGTTAAAAAATTCACTACCTAACCCGGCTGGGGGGCTAGCCGGGTTTTTCCATAGGATTGCTATAAGTAGGTAGGGCTTAATAGTCTCTGTTAAATTGGATTCTGTAAAATCGCCAAATCTCCTAGCTGTAAAAGGTTTTCAGCCTTATTTACATTCGTTTACATAGCTTAGGGTTTCAGCCCCTACCTACTTACCTAGTGTCAACCTATCCCTAATTTGGTTTTCAGCAACTCATAAAATACTCGCGAGAGTTCCCGTCGTTGTAGAATTTGCCTATCTTTAGGCGTTCTAGCAAAGGCCCTGTCATAAGCGTCAGGCATCGCTTTCTTGATCAGGAACGAGAGCTGTTGTCGGGTGATGGGTTGATCAGGGGCAAACTGACCATGACCCACGCCAACAATTAAGCCATTGGCATAAAGGGTCTCAATCGCGTTGTAGGCCCAGTGCTCCTCTGGACGGACATCTCTGAAGGTTGGTGAGGGCGGCGTCTGCGTTTCCAG
>JAKSDM010001506.1 GCA_022360135.1 Pseudanabaenales cyanobacterium
CGAGTGAAAGTCCTATTGAACACTTATTATTCCGTGCGGTTTCAAATCAACATGGTATTAGCCTGCCAGGTTAGTGGCATTTATAGAAAAGCTTAAGTTATAACTGTAGAAAAGTATACTAACTCTAGCTATATGTTCGGGTTTATCGAGGCGTACTGTTTAGGAAGGTAGTCTATGCCCTCAAAAAATGAGCTTCAAGTCATACTCAAAAAGCAGTACGGTATTAATAAAAATATTAGTCAGCCACTTAATATAGAAGATTGTGAGCAATTAGCCGCTATCCTCAAAGATTACCCCAGTACCGTCAAGTTAGTTAACTCTTTTGTCTCTAAAAATTCAGACCTTAGTCAAAATAATCGGCATTACGGCCAACTGCGCAGTCAGGCTGAAAAAAAACTCAAAGCTGTGCAAGCAGAATACGATAAACTCGAAAATCAGATTGCTGCTTTGGAGCAAGTCAAGGAAACATTAAATGGGCGAAAGCAAGCGCTCTCAGATGAATCTAAGGCGCTTGAAGTAGAAATCGAAAAACTGACGGTCCAAAATCAGAATCTTGCCTCTACAGTACAGACACTGACCACTCACAATGATGAGCTGCTAGAAGCCAACGAACAACTTAAGAAAGATAATAAGGATCTTAAAAACGTTGTTGATCAGATTCGGCTTAGGTTAGCCCGCGACACAAAAATGCTCTTGCAATATGAGGATAGCGAAATTCGTAAGGCATTAATCCGCTTGTTTCGTTGGACCTTAGGATAGAGGCCGCTGATTATGGCGCGAAAAAAAACCAAGAAACGCCTCTTTAGTGGCATGAGTTATCGTGACGTACAACGTTCTAACTCAGATAGACGTGGTAAACTTCCCCAAAAAGACCAAAAATGGTTGAAGGAAAAAGGGTATAGAAATGTTGGCTGGGATAACGTTATCAAACTGTACCAAAAAATCAATGAGCTGCTTATACAGCCCACCTCCGAAGAAGACACTCTAGAAGAATTATTCCTTCAGGCTGATCGCATTGGCAATAAGTACCAAACTCCGGAGGAAATAGCAGCTTTTAATCAACAATTATTGACTGAAGTTAATGAAATTTCTGATGAGATAGATCGACAATTTCCTAACTCAGAGATGGAATTTATTGATTATAGCCAACCAAGCCGAAAGTCAAAATAAGAATCCCAGAGAAAACGCTAATCAAAGGCAGAAAGAGTGATTATGGATACTGACGATAAAATGCTTCAGGAACTCTTTGCCTTAGCCGACAAAGTTGGCAAAAAACAATATCACAAGCTAACTAGCCAAGATTTTGATAACTATCGGAAATTTGATCATTGGCGCTATATCAATGGAGATGGTGAGTGTGGTACGACCCCAGAAAGTAAACAGTGGGTCAAAGATAATTCCGATTGGAATTGTCCCATTTGTGGAGAGAAGTTTGCTGACAGAGATGGTAGAACTATAGACCATAAATTACCCCGCGCCCAGTATCCTTGGCTTTCTCTAGATTTTAGGAATCTGTGGGTGATTTGCCGCATCTGCAATCAGGAAAAAGGTGAGATGCATTGGTACGAATACGAGCATTATATCTTGATTCATTATCCAGATCGCTATCAAGATATTGCCTTTGCCCGACCTAGAAAGTTACTGCAAACTCTCAAGGAGCGATAGGAGATGTCGTGGGCAATGCCCATCCTACAAAACTCCATATTAATCTCCATAGGCAATTTCCAGAATATTTGAGGCGAAGTAGATTTTTGGACGTGCCTGAATGTCAGATTCTATGAGAATGTTTGTGCTAACCAAACGTTCTATATCTGCTCGTGCAGTATTGTAGTGTATTCCACTCATTTCTGCGAATTGAGGGATGGTAATAGCTGGTGATTCAAACAAGTGATCAATGAGGTGATTAAGTCTGATATTGCCCCCTGCTTGATTCAGTAAGTCCATATACTGGCTGCGGAGTGCAAGGAGCTTATCAAAACGTCTGAGTGCATCCTTTGATTGTTCAATCGTTCCACGTAAACAAAAGGCAATCCAATCTCTCCAATTTCCCTTTGTGCTGACTTGAAACAAGAGGTCAATATATTCATCTTTATATCTATCAAAGAAAGCACTTAAATATAACCAAGGTCTGCTGAGCTTACACTGTTCATAAATCATCAACGACAGTAAAAGCCGACCTACTCGACCATTTCCATCAAGGAATGGATGGATTGTTTCAAACTGGTAATGCACCATAAAACATAGTATCAGAGGCTCAATATTTTTCTCCTTGTGAATAAAGGTTTCCAGATCATACAAGCAGGGCATAACTTCATTGGGTGGGGGTGGGATAAATCGCCTATCTGAACCAATATGAACCTGAGAACGACGAAAATTACCTGGATCTCTTTGAAAACCACGTACTCCTGATAAGAGTGTCTGATGAATTTCCCGAATCAAGTTCA
>JAKSDM010001541.1 GCA_022360135.1 Pseudanabaenales cyanobacterium
ACCCGTCCACGATTCTGCATCACTGGATCATCATTGGCATCGTAAATGAAGCCGTAAATGTCGGCATTGAGAACCGGCTTGCCAGACTTATTGACAGCCTTGCCAACAATTAGAAAGCAGCTGGCTTCTGTACTTCCTCCAGGAGTCACCAGCCCCTCCGACATCTCTTCCGAACAATGGGTATAAGACAAATCGGTTAGCTGAATCTGGGTCAATGCCTCTGCAGATGGGGTGATGACCCAACCCAATATGGATAGACAGCAGGCAATAAGCACTGTCGCTATAACTTGAAATCGCATCGATTCAACCTCTGCCAAGATTTCTTGGACAAGCGCCTGAGCAGTATGTTTCAGCTTACCGTGAAACCGACCCTCTAGGGTTTAATGCTCAAAATCATCCCCACTAGCAGCACAAATCCAAGGCCGACGTTTTGCCGAAAAACCTGACCATAGATCCGCTTAGGAGGATGGCGACGACTGAGTTGGCGGTATTGCCAGGCCCAAATTACAGCGGCGATTCCCAACGTTACCCAGAAGCTGATGTCTAAACCCATATTGACCCCCAGCCAAGCCAGCATTAGGACAGTTCCGATAAAGAATAGGCCAACTGCTTGGGCAGCCCAATCGCCGAAAAATAAGGCGCTGGATTTCACCCCAATCCGACGGTCAAATTCTTGGTCTGACAAGGCGTAAACAGTGTCGAATCCCAGCGTCCACAAAACCGTAGCACCCCACAAAAGCCAGGTTGAGAATTCCAACCGACCTGTCGCCGCTGTCCAACTAATTAGCACAGCAAATCCCCAAGCTATCGAAAGGATCAGTTGGGGAAGCGGAAACACCCGCTTGGCCAGCGGGTAAAAAATAATCACAGGCACTGCCGCCACACAGAGCCAAAAGCTAAGGGGAGTTAGATATAGGGACAAAATCCAGGCGCAGGCGAATGCGATCGCCGCGATCGCCAAACCGATTTTGACCGAGAGCGCCCTAGAGGCTATAGGACGATTACGGGTCCGTTGCACCAGCGGATCAATATCCCGATCCCATAGATCATTGATCACACATCCCCCGGCGCTGGTTGCCAGAGTTCCCAGCACGATAACGCTAACCAAAGGGAGAGGGGGCGCGCCTCGGGCCGCCAAAAAGACAGCCCACAGGGCTGGAATCATCAA
>JAKSDM010000289.1 GCA_022360135.1 Pseudanabaenales cyanobacterium
ACTAAGCAAATAGGAAGACGGGTTAAGCTCTCGGGAACACAATGGGAGAAAGACAATGTTCCGCAGGTACTGAAGCAACGTTCTGCCTACCTCAATGGTCAATTCTCAAAATAAGTCTTACAAAACTGAGATGCACTCCTCTTCTCGAACCCCTGAAAAACGAAGCTTCTGAGTCTCAAAAAGACTCCTTTCGTTCAATTATGAAGAAACAGCATGGTAAGAAATGCCAAGCATGGCGTGAGTTTATTCGCACTAAAATCCCACGAGAAACTACTAATAGATTTGCCATCGTTGAAATTGGTCAGAGTCGGCGAAAAGGTGTTCGTCCAGAGCAAAATATCTATGGTGCTGTTCGAGAGGCATGTACATTAGAAAAAATTGGCTCGCAAATGTTGCAGACAGTCAAGCCAAAAATAAATAGCAAGGAAAGCGATGATGAAAACTCTTCATATAGTAAGAAAACCAAAAGGCGTGTTCTCCAAGCAGTATTAGATGTGACTCTGCGACAAATAGGAGTTTTGTATGGTTCTCCTGTAGATGTATACACAAAAGCTGGTCTGTCATCAGAAATATCTCAATCTCTAGACATTATTTCGCTTTGTCGCATCCAAAATAAATCAAAAGATGTTCATTACGCTATTGCGGTTCGTTTATGTGCGACGGGCTCTGTAGATGTAATGTTACCGAGCAATCAAACATGGATTCCATATTACCAGGCAGGTTTTGCCATCGGCAGAATTTTCTCAGAGGCGAGAGGAGATTATCTGAAGAATGGGAAATACCGCACCAATAGCAAAATCTAGCTGAAGAGCGCACAACTTGCAGAGTTTGCCGCACGCATAACGACGCAAGTGCTAGAACGTCCTACCATCATTTTGATTGAGGCTGAGGGTTGGCGTAATGAGCGGGGGCAGGACGATGAAGACAGTAGAGTTTGGCCCCAGTTAAAAACTGAATACCTTCAAGAAAAGCACGATGTTTTAGACTTTCTCCATGTTGTAAACCATAACTGTAAGTATAGGCGAGACGACGCGATGCTAGAAAATCTATTAGCAGTTTTTCGTTTGCGTTCTGGGACAGAAACACCTCAATATATTCCTGATCGTGATGTTTGGGATGAAGACAATACGCCTCGGAATTTCACTCAACTGAGTGGTTTTCTCGACGATACAGTACCAGAACTGCCCCATTATTTTTCTGTGGGGCGTTTACCCAACACCCAAAAAACTCAAGACAAAAAAGAAAATCGCGAACTTTACAAGCTTGATAACAACCTTGATGAAAATGGTGCGACGATCGCATTTAAGCACCAGCAAATAGTTGAGATGGTTCCCTTCTTTGTTCACCCAGATTTTCAGACTAACGAGGGTATTCTTTCACTGTGCCGCTGTCCACATTACCTTCGCACGTCACCAGCTTGAGTGATGGGTAACATTGTCCATCCGTATCCTATGCATTTGGGTAATCAGCTGATGGCAGATCAATTGTGTATTTTAGGTGTAGAAAGCTAAGGCCGCACGCCCTTACCTTGGGTGTCATGTAACAACTGGAGATAAACATCGCAAAGACAGGCGCAGGAACTTGTTCCCATTCCTTCATAATCTGTGTAAGTTGTCCTTGAGACACAAGCAACGCTGCTTGAAATGGTCTGACAATCCAGTTGTACCCGCCGTCTTCGAGGCCGGAGATGAGCTCTCTGCCAAAGAAGTTATCTTCCAACTAGCTCGAGATTCAGGGTTTGAGCATACCCACACCTCATGGAATAAACAGACGGTTTACTCCCATATAGTTTTCAATAGACAGCACAATATCAGCAAGACATGCACTACACTGCTCTCGATATTCTCGCTCAACCAGTCGATCCAAATTTCCAATCGTAATCACAGGCAGAGATGTAGAAGCGCCTTCTTCACGGATAGTTTGTTCCAGTGAACCTTGCCTTTTGCGTTTCGGTTTGCGGTTAACAGCAGCATTTGATGAGATTGTGCAAACTGCCAGATGACTCGATCATTACTGTCAGTAGCCAGTCCAGCCTCTTTCAGCGTCATGAAACGAATTGAGAGAAGATCAAGCCAACCGTCAGCAGCTAGAGTTCCTTGAAACAAAACGATATAACCGGTCAAATTGTAATCAACCAGAATAATCATGCAGTCAGTCCAAGCTTCGCTTTCCAGGCTTGAAGCTTTGCATAAATCTCTTCCTGCCCTGGCTTTGGAGGCAATTTGGCAATTTGGGCCAGACGTTCCCGATTTTTGTCTTCCCAGTATTCCCGCATCTCTTGGGTTTCTCGTAAAACAGATCGATATTCTGCTTCTACCTCAGTGCGATTAGCATCAATGTAGGAGAGCGCCGCATTGAGTTCTTCTTCTGTCAACGGCAGCCAATTCATAATCAGCTTGGGTGTCCAGCCCGCCACAAGATGATCCATCACATCATAGAGGGTGATGCGGGCGCCTGCTATTGTCAGTCCCCGCTCTGTACGGATGATGGCTACTTGGCCATTGGATGCCGGAGTCATAGCATAACCTCCCAGAACCTGCCTAACTCAATCGTATCTTATGGAGAAAGTAGAACTTTGCTCCCACCAGTATCGCAGCTACGCCCCCACAGAGGACTGAGCGGCAGAACGGTAAAGCTGAGCGGCGGTCGGTATTTGGGCATAACTACCTAGATTTTAGACTCCGTCCCCTCCTGCATAGTGTTAGCTGCATAGAAGCAATAGTCAATATTAATCGCATTTTTAGATTTTATTCATAACAGCAATAACAATCAAATGAGCCAGATGAAAAACATGCAAACTGTAATCGTGCTAAAGCGAAAAGTAATATGGGACCTGTTGAAAAAGCACTCTGGTTTATTGAAAGCCACTTCGCTAAAGACCTGACATTATCGGCCATTGCCAACGCTAGTGGTGTCTCTTGCTATCACTTGGTGAGAGTGTTTGGTATAGCAACGGGGTATTCTGTAATGCGGTATGTCCGTAGCCGACGTTTAACTGAAGCCGCCCGTGCACTCGCAGTTGGCGCTCCTGATATTCTTTCTATAGCACTCGATGCGGGCTACAGCTCTCATGAAGCCTTTACGCGGGCCTTCTGTGCTCAATTTGGCATCACGCCCAAACAAGTTCGCGCACAGCGTCATCTCGACTCAATTCAGCTGGTGGAGCCTATTGTAATGAATGAAAACCTTATTGTTAAACTCGAATCTCCGCGCATTGAACACGCTGATGCTTTCCTCATCGCCGGACTAGGTGAACGTTATACATTTGAAACCAATCATAGTATTCCTCTGCTGTGGCAACGCTTTAGACCCTATATAGGGAATATCCCGGGGCAAGTTGGAGCAGTTACTTATGGAGTATGTTGCAATAGTGATGGCGCAGGAAATTTTGACTATATCGCCAGTGTAGAAGTTTCCTGCTTCGCAGACCTTCCTGATAACTTTAGCCGCTTACAAATTCCTGCACAGAAATACGCTGTGTTTTCTCACCAAAATCATATTTCTTCTATTCGTAATACTGTTTATACTATTTGGAATCAATGGTTACCCGAATCAAAGCACCATCAATCCAAAACACCGGATTTCGAGCGCTATGATGAGCGTTTCGATCCTCAGTCAGGTACAGGTGTAGTAGAGATTTGGGCGCCAATAAATTAAGTTTAACTGAATCGAATTAGCTTCTCACTGACGTACTTTATTACTCTCGGAAGACTTTAGTGTATGCAGCTGTGGGCAGCTAACTCATTATTAGAGAGAAACTTTCTGCCTAACACTCTAATTCGGTGGATTAGGTGGAAATA
>JAKSDM010001591.1 GCA_022360135.1 Pseudanabaenales cyanobacterium
GTCGGAGTTATTTCGACCCCCTAAATTCCCCAATTCTGATGCTGCTGGCAAATTATTTCGTAACCTTGTGAGCATGACCGAAGGCCCCCTAAATCCCTCAATTCTGATGCTGCTGGCAAATTATTTCGTAACCTTGTGAGCATGGCTGAAGGCCCCCTAAATCCCCCAATTCTGGAGGACTTTGAGTTCTTGCTCCCCCAAAGTTGGGGGCTGGGGGACCTCAAAAGACTTCCAGAATTGACGATATGTCCAATTGTTAAATTCGCCAGCAGCATCAATCCTGGGGGACTTTGAGTGCTTGCTCCCCCCAGAATTGAGGGCTGGGGGGCCTCAAAAAACCCCACTTCGGCGCCAATATTTCCAATTGTTAAATTCACCAGCAGCATCAATTCTGGGGGACTTTGAGTTCTTGCTCCCCCAAAGTTGGGGGTTGGGGGGCCTCAAAAAACCCCACTTCTGATCCCCCCAGAATTGGGGGTTAGAGGAGCCAGATCGGTGAATTCGCAATCGGGGGCGATTTCTGTGTACACAGTAGCTTGCAAGGGGGATTAGGGAGGGGGCGAGTTAGAATTGGCGCTGCCTAATCGAGATCTGTGTACACAGTAGCTTTTTTAAGGGCGAATTAGGGGGATCGAACAACCTTTCGCGATCGCAGTCGAGATCGGTATACACGAGGGTTATAAAGGCGGGGCGTGTAACTTAAACCGAGAAGGTCCGACAGGGAAGGTCTAGGCTATGAGAAGGGCATCGCCCTAGAGAAGTCAGAGAGTAATTCATGATATCTTCACAATCATAAAGTTTATTATAAGGTTGGACTGCCTATTCCCGATCGCTAAACCAGCTGCCTGTGTCAGTATCCCATGGTGCCTGAGTGTCATATAATACATTGACTTCGGGCCATTTAAGGCTAGCCGTTTTGGGGTTGATGGCTGGGTTATTTATTTAAACAAGGTACTGTTGGCGAATTGGGGAACTTACTTTATATTCTCTACTCAGGATCCCCCAATTGCCCTCTAGATACCAAGCTAATTAGGATTTGGGCGTCTGCCCTGCCAGGGGGTGAGGGGTGACACCCCCTAGAATGAATGCGATAGCTTAGAATAAGTAAGGGTTATTACTTAGAGAGTTAACCACCCACACTTTGGGAATTCTGGGAGATTTACCTTTAATTTGAAGGCGTCTATGTCAACACAAAAGCGACCTAAAGCTAAACCGCACCTCATCGATTGGGCCTGGAAACGCGTTAATGTCCTGACCAAAGGGCTAATGACATGGCTACTCAGGGGGCTGTTTGTGATTCAGCGGCCAGCTCGTTTTTCTAGGGCGGGTTTTGTGCTGCCGACCGTGGTCATGGTGTCGTTGGTGGTGACGTTGCTGACTGTTGCAGTGATGGTGCGGTCGTTTGATCGGGCTCAAAGCGCCAGCAACTATCGGGTCAATCAAGAGGTTTTGAATGCTTCGCTACCCGCCCTGGACCGAGCCCGAGCCAAGATTATCGCGCTGCTTGCAGATAATCGCCTGGGGACTCGGGGAACACCGAGCGAAATTGCGATTGATGATGTTTTAAGGCTACCTAAATTTAATTTAGGGGATGAAGCCCGGCTAAAAATTATTGACGATATTGATGGTGATGGGACTCCTGGTGAAGACCGAAGTGAGGTTACTGAAGGTTTTGTAGACGAAGAATTGACTACCAATGCATGGCGGTTTCCGGTTGACACCGATAACAATGGACTGTTCGATAGCTTTACGCTGTACTCCATCCTTTTTCGGACCCCTAACGTTAATGCTGCTGGTAATGGCTTCGAGCGTCCCCGCAGCCCGCTGGAAGCCAGGGCGCTGCCGCTAGATCAGGGGGTTGTTAGTGGTCGATGTGCTGCTGCTTCAGGCACTTCAGCCAGTTTGGTGGGTAATGCGGGTTGGTTTCTCTCTGAGGGGCAAATAAAGAAGAGCTTTTTCGTTTACGTATCCACGGTGCCGATTACCAATCTGGATGACGATTTAGGTCCGTTAGATACAGCCGATTATGAGGTTAATCGGCGGGGCGGTCGAGCTTTTTCGGCGATTGAATACCAACAGGACCAGGCGAGAATTCCGCTGTCTAACAACGCGGTGCTTTACGAAGATGACCTCGATATCGCCTCAGGACCGCCTTTGCGCATTAATGGTCGAGTGTTTACCAACAGCAATTTATTCTTGACAGAATTTAGTGGGCCAGATCAAGGGCCACTGGAGTTCTATCAAGTCAGTAGCCCAGAGTCTTGCTTCTACGAGCCGGAAAACGCAAAGATTGTCGTCGGCGGCAATGTGACTTACGGCACCATTGAAGATTCAGGTCGGACAGATAACAACAATGTCCGTATAGATCTTTATGATGGGCCTGGAGTGGAGCCTAAACAAAATGTGCGGTGGAATCGCGGCAATGATTCGGTTACAAATGAATCCTCACTGGCAGGTTACAACACGCAAGCTTACGAGGAAAGAATTGCCGAGCTAGCTAGGCTGGCCAAAGAAGAGATTACCGATCTCGATGATGACCCCCAAGGTGTTAAAACTATTTTTACAGCACTGACAAGTAGGCCAGTTAACCCTTTACCGCCAGATGTAGCTCGTGACAGAGCTTATGATCGCTACTTCAGAGAGCGGACCCGTCGAGTACCCTATGCAGAAGTGTTGCAAGGCACCCCCGCCCTGAATGTGGGTGGGGGTGGTCCTATTACCTTAGGAAATCTCCAAGGGCTTGGGGCCGGGGGAAACAACGACGAATTACGTCCCCCAGAAGAGTGGATTTACCCATTTGAAACGACTAATGATATTAATTCTGTCGGAACTAACTTTTCAGAGTTAACGCTAAATTTTGCCGAAGATGACCAACTTGAACCAGCGGCTACTCAATTTGAGATGCTGGCGGCGGATGAGGTGGAAAACCATCTTGGTGATCGTGTCCTGATTGGCAACAATCTCCCTGAGCTTGACTTGAGGGGAGTCGTCGGCTGGGTAGGAGACGATGACTTCATACAGGATATTAAGCGAGATGATGCTACTCCCATTAAATGGGATACTCCTGAAGATGCTGAGCCTAGGCAGCGGCAAACCCGAGTTAAAACCTTGGATGACCTGGGAGATATCGGTCGGGACGGCTTCTGGGAAACGAAAGCCGCCACCACCCCCGAAAACCCGCTTATTCCTGAGGGCGGTCTACGTATTGTTACTGGTGCAGGCATTTATTTGCCGCCATCTAATCCCACATTGGGAAGCGCCTCAGCTGTGGTAGACCCTCCCAATGTAGTGATCTGGCCAGATACCATGCCCGTTATTCCTGATGCATATAATCAGGCAACGCTTACACCTCCTAGTTGGCTGGACCCGTTCCCGACCTATATTGACAGTGTCGGTCCTCCACTTGAACGCCCCATTCTTCGGATGCGAGCATCGGCAGTTTATCACTATCGTGACACCGATGACACCCCTATTGCCTGTGTTGACAACTACTACGACCCAACCAATTCGATCACAGCAGCGCGAGCCGATAACGGTAGAGTCTATGAACCACCTACAGCAGCAGATGAGGGGAATGTGATTGACTATCTGCGGTACTTAGCCAACCAAGTGCATCCAAATGGCCGCCCTGTTAATCAGCTTTTGCGAGACGCCCTGCCTGTTCCTATAGCAGAGCGGACACTGGCACAGCAATCTGCAGTCGATGCCGCCATCTGTGGTCTAAAGATTTTTAATACCCTTACTACTAATAGCCTTAGTATAGACACATTAAATTTTGGCGCTCAGAGTGGTTACGAGCTGCAAGACGGCGTGATCAAAGAAATTGCATTTCTAGATCCTCGACAGATTAAAGCCATTGACGCCAAGATAGACCCCGCTGATCCTGCCGCTGTTGCCGCTGACCCTGCAGCCGTTAACGTTGACGCTTTGCCGGAGAATGAAATCCATGGTGTCTTGACAAATGAACTCAATAGTGAATATAAGTTGCCGATAGAGCAGCGGGAGCCCCTGGAAGTTCGTGTGACGCAGATAAGTATTGATGACCTTCGAAATAGTCGGGCAGATACTGGCAACACAACCGATCCGGATGAGTATATGTTGCCCAACAGCGGCATCATCTACGCTACTCGAAACGATGCGCTTACGGATCGAAGTGAGTTAGGGCAACCAACAGAAGCGGCGAATGAAAGAGTGAGCGCTAATGACTTTTTGCTAGATCCCACCCGTCGCCCCAGCGCCATCATGCTGGAAAATGGAAAAACTCTCGGTCGCCGGACGACATACGATGAGGTTGAAAAAGGCCTTACGTTGGTCAGTAACTTACCTGTTTACGTGAAGGGAGAGTTTAATCCCCATGAAAATGGACCTATCGCGCGGGAAGAGTTCATACCAACGCTGAATATCAATGATTACAGCAACTTCTACACACGCAATGGACTAAACGGCGATTTTGCCTGTCGCCCTGGCGATCCTAGGCTCCCCTGTCCAGATGGTGATCAATGGCGAGTCGCCAACATTCTCTCAGATGCACTGACCCTTCTATCGGAAGGCTTCCAGCCTGGTGCCCGCGCCGATGGCGACTTTGACCTGCGGAATAGTCAGACCGATAACCTCAATGATAATGATGGCGATGGTGATGGCTTTGACGACGATTGGAATATTCGAACAGCCGATTCAGTTCGTGAAAAACGATTAGAGAATGGCTTTCTCAACAACAACTTTGTAACCAATGGTCTGAGTCAACAGTTTGCAGATAACCTCTACGTAAACGGAAATTATGTTGATAACCTTGGCGCAATTATTGGCTACGACAACGATGGAGATACCAATGATGATGACAGTGTTGACCAAGCTCCTCATGGCAGTTCCTACTTTAATAACTTTGTCACCCCAGTGCAGCGACGCGTGAGGTTTCCAGAATATGTAATGGAAATCTGTCGGAAACTGCCAGTTTCAGACTGTGAACCTAACGATTGGGTAGTAGGCTATGACAGTGACGGAAATGGAATTTTAGAGGGCTCAGAACCAGATATAAAAGCCAATGCGCTAGTTGATACATTAGGCATTGGCGTCTTTGACCTGGACCCCACCACCAACCCGTTTGATCCAGCAATGTTGGGCGCTGGAACAACGGCTAGACCGCCCTTAGCCTATGAAAAAGATGCAAATGGAAACGGCTTCTTCGATAGTTCCGAAGACACCAATGGCAATGGCAATTCGGATCCTGATGACGATTCTAGATATGCCCGTCGGGTTGCCTTCCTGCGGTGGAAGTCTGGTATGACAGTTACTGGCAGTTCTGACATTAATTTGACCTCATCTTCGACTGAGGACGCTTTGGTGCTTGATGCCGGAACCCCAATTCCTTTGGGTATTGCAGGGGATGATGACTCAGACACTGCTGATGGAGCCCTTGCGTATTATCCTTACTCCGCCACCCTCACTATAGAAGGTGAGCCCTTCAATCGATATAGTTCGACTAACAAGCCTCGACTGCGGGATAACGCCTTATGGTATCGCACCTTGAATGGAGCCGATGAGAATTATGGTTACAGATATCCCCTAGACTATGTAAACAGAGCTGATGCAGCTGGTGGGTCTCCAGCTTTCGATGATCTGACTGGAAATATATCAAATGAGCAGCCTCTGCTGGTGCCTGTCCTGAATATTCAGTACCCAGCTTGGCCCTTGGGCGGTGCTTCACCCGATCCAGGACAGAATGTTCCTCCCGATGATCTGGATGCTCCCGATGACCAAGCGCCGAAAGGGAGTGAAACCAATTGGCTACAGCCTGCACAGCTTACTCCTGATAAAGATGCTGTGACCTTTAACATAGTGATGGCGACTGGAGATGTCCCAGGTCGTCCCAC
>JAKSDM010000812.1 GCA_022360135.1 Pseudanabaenales cyanobacterium
ACCTCCCCTTCTTGTCTCAATGTGACTGAGACACTTGATAATCCTGAGAGGATGTCTGAAAAGGGTGAACTACTACAAGGCAATGAGGGTTTCAGCACTCAACACTCAACCAGTTAATAGGGGTTTCAGCCTTTGGTTTCGCCTTCTCAGACATCCTCTGAAACAACCTCATATCAGAACTTAGAGTTGTCTATACTTATATTTTAACTCCGATCTTCGTGCATGATATCTCTATCAGTTACCATACTGAACTCAGATGAACCGGCTTTCCTTGCTTGCACCGTTCAGTCTATCTCATTGTGAGACTCAAAAAAGTTTTCTACACGACTAAAGCAAGCTGTCAATTACCCGATTGAGTATTTCAGTTTTATCCAATTGGGTGTAGCGCCAACCGATGTAAATTTGCAATTCTAAGAGTGTCAAGCTTAGTGGCGCAGAAAAGTCCTGAAACCCTTGTGGAAAAAGAGTTCTCAATGAGACACTGAGTTTGTATTCTGGCTCTGAATTCTTATGAAGGCAATGGGTTTCAGTCCTTGCTTGCACCGTTCAGTCTGTCTCATTATGAGATTCAAAAAAGTTTTTTGCACCACCAAGGAATTAGCTCTTAGATTGCTCAACACACTTTGGACTTGAGCCAAAGGAGTGGATGTGGGCAATTAGATTAACGTGCTCCAACTTCAACCAAGATTAAGTTTCTTAGGTAGAATTAATATTCCAAAATTCATCAAAAAATACAATTTTGTGTGATATAAATATCAGGCTAGATGCAATATTTTCTGAATGATAATTTAAGGAGTTTAATCCTTTAAATAATTTTAGAAAGCCGATCTAATTAATAGTTACTCCATGGGGAAAAGAGAAGTCATGAGGAAGAAGAGAAGATTTCAAAACAATAATTTAACTAAGTTCTTTTTCATTTTGTTCCCTATCGCGGCTATTTTCAGCCTAATGCTGTCATCCAACCAGGCATTACCGACTCCTGCCTTAGAAGAAGGCGAACTCATTGCCAATGGATTCAACATTTTCCTAAACGAAACATTTGACGGCAATGGCCGGACCTGTGCGACCTGTCATCGGCTAGAGAATAACTTTACGATCGACCCTGAATTTATCTCGACATTACCAGATGACGATCCGTTATTTGTCGCCGAGTTTGACCCCAACCTACAGAAAAATTTCGAAAACCCACGATTAATGCGAGAGTTGGGGCTAATCCTTGAAAATGTGGACGGTTTTGACGATCTAGAGAATAAATTCACTATGCGAAGCGTACCCCATACTCTGGCGCTTCGAACTTCGATTGCTGGCCCTGATGGACCTCGCACCGGCTGGTCTGGGGATGGAGCCCCAGGTGATGGCTCGCTTCGCTCGTTCGCCACTGGGGCGGTTATTCAGCACTTCACCAAGACATTAAATCGGGTTCCAGGGGTCGATTTTCGGCTACCAACAGATTATGAACTAGACGCCCTCGAAGCGTTTCAGCTTGCTCTGGGACGGCAAGAGGAGCTGAGCCTGCCACTGCCGTTGAAAGACGCTGTGGCAACCCGAGGTCAGAAAATCTTTCTTGATAACTCACTGGGCAAGTGCGCCGTCTGCCATGCGAATGCTGGCGCGAATGCCAATAATTCTGACGGTCAAAATTTAGGGAATCTCAACTTTAATATTGGTATTGAGGATCTGCCTGATAAGCCGCAAGACCTGACAGGCGAATTGGTTCCGCTTGATGATGGGTTCGGGACGCCGGGAAATGGTGCTTTCAACACGCCCCCTCTTGTGGAGGCGGAGGACACGGGGCCGTTTTTCCACAACAATGCTATCGATACAATTGAGGGGGCAGTCGCCTTCTACAATAGCAATGCCTTTAATAACTCCCGTGCAGGCATGATTTTGGCCAACTTGGATCCAAACGGGGTAGGGATTCAGCTTGACGCTGACCAGGTGGTGGAAGTAGGGGGATTCCTCAGGGTGATTAACGCCCTAGAGAACATTCGACAAAGTATCCAACTCCTAGAGCTCGGCTCACAAAAAGAATCGTTTGCGTTGCAAGCGCCCAAGGACTTCTTAAACCTCATCATCCATGAGATAGACGACGCCATCATGGTGTTAGAGGGGGGGGGAGCTAGAACCAGCGGCGGTGTCGGACCTTAAGGAAACCAAGAGACAGATAAAAATAGCAACAAAAAGAGTAGCTGATAGATTTTTCTCGCAACCAGGACCTGCTAGGGCTGCTATCAGAAAACTTAAACAGGCAAGAGACCAGATGCTCATCGAAGAATTGGAGTCTAAAAGATGAATCTTCCCAAGGGAATGTCGAGTGGGTTAAGGTGCTAATTATAGAGTAGTCAGCCCTGCTATGATGGCCCAACGCCAACTCCCCATTCCCTCCCATTTTGACCCGACCCAGGTGGGGGAAGTTTGGTCAGTTCCCTATCAAGAGCGGGCCGAACAGGCCAAAGGCTGGGCAAGACAGCATGAATTGCAGCCTGTGGAAAAAGATCAAACCCGGATTTGCTTGATGGCGATTGATGTGCAGAATACCTTCTGCATTCCAGA
>JAKSDM010000009.1 GCA_022360135.1 Pseudanabaenales cyanobacterium
GACCCCTCGCGACCGAACCTCAAAGGGGTCAACGCCGTCACCGGCTCGATTCCGCCAAACGAAGATCCAGCGTGCAGGGGAAATCGGGATGCGTCTCCAAAGCCGGCGCCCGTCTCTTGCCGGGCGAGTGACCCTGTTCTTGAAAGCGCGCGAGACGCCGGCCCTCCGCCTCGTTTTCGTTGACCGGGATCGTCTCGTAGTTCCTCCCGCCGGGATGGGCGACATGGTAGACGCATCCGCCCAACGACCGTCCGTGGCGAACGTCGATCACGTCGAAGACCAGCGGGGCGTGCGCCGAAATGGTCGGATGCAGGCTGGAAGGCGGCGCCCACGCCTTGAACCGCACGCCGGCCACCCGAAGCTCGCGATCGTCGGTCGGACGCAAGGGCAACGCCCGGCCGTTGCATGTGATCACATGACGCCCCTCGACGATTCCGGCCGCCTTCACCTGCAATCTCTCGACCGAGGAGTCGACCGACCGGCTGACCGCCCCTTGATGAAGCTCTTCGCCCATGACCGGCCACGGCTCGAGAGCCGTTCTCAACTCGATCGTCACGGGGCCGATTCGCGCCGAGCCGCACACCGGAAAACGAAAGTCGAAAAACGGATCGAACCAACCCGCGTCAAACGCGTATCCGCCTTCCCGCAAAGTTCGCAGCGCGTCCGTGAAATCCTCGCGGATATGGTGCGGCAGCATGAACCGGTCGTGAAGGCGCGTGCCCCACGGCACGAGCTTCTCCCGATACGGCGCCCGCCAGAACAAGGCGACGCATGCCCTGACCAGAAGCGCCTGCAAAAGGCTCATCCGCGGATGCGGCGGCATCTCGAAGCCGCGAAGTTCGACCAGCCCCAGCCGGCCGCGCTCGCTCTCCGGACTGAACAACTTGTCGATGCAAAATTCGGCGCGATGCGTGTTGCCCGTGAGGTCAACAAGCAGGTTCCGAAACAAACGGTCCACCAGCCACGGCGGAGGCGTCCCCTTTTCGGGAATCTGGCGGAACGCGATCTCCAACTCATAGAGCGAGTCGTGCCGCGCCTCGTCGACGCGCGGGGCCTGGCTGGTGGGTCCGATGTACTGCGAGGAGAAAAGGTAGGAGAGGGAAGGATGATTCTGCCAGAACGTCACCAAACTGCGAAGCAGGTCGGGACGACGCAGGAACGGACTGTCCGCCGGAGAGGCCGCGCCGACAATGACGTGGTTCCCGCCGCCCGTTCCGACGCGCCGGCCGTCGATCAGGAACTTGTCCGTCGTCAACCTTGCCAGTCGCGCCTCCTCGTATAGGACGCCGGTCACCGATTTCAATTCCTCCCAACTCGACGAGGGCTGGACGCTCACCTCGAGCACGCCGGGATCGGGCGCGACGCTGAAACCGCGC
>JAKSDM010000034.1 GCA_022360135.1 Pseudanabaenales cyanobacterium
TGGCTTGCGCTATCTAATTCCCAACTTATATAGCGCCAGTGACTCACCTCTCTATTTTGGGCAACATAGTCTGGATTTTTCTAGTTTTTCCCTACTTGCCTGGGTAAATGGGCTGTTAGTCATTGGCTGTACTTGGCATGTGCTCCGGCGCAAGTTTCATAATCCCACCATTCCCCTGGTTCGGCGACGGGATAGCTACCTGGCCACCCTCTGCTTCCAGGGGATGATTTTAGGCTTTACCCTGCAGCCATTATCCTCAACTGGCCGTTGGACGGCAGATCGTTGGACAGATTCAGCGTTTACCACAGTTGTCCTACTCAATCTGCTTTTTTTCTTCATCCTGATAGTCGCCTTGTCTCCCGCTTGGCAAGCTTTACAGGACTGGAGCCGTTTCCGCCAAATGAGGGATGCTAAATCTGGCCGTAGAGGACTCCTGTACGACCTCGTCCTGGGCGAAAAAAGCCCTCCCCTGCTTGCATTCGCTTTGAATTTAGCGATCGCCGCAAGCTGCCTGACACTGTGGATTATGCTCAGTCCGATGACAGAAAAAGCTCTGGCTCTATGGGGACTGTTGGCCTGCTTCGGCTTGCTGATGATCTATGCCTGCTTGAGTCAGGCGATCATGCTGACCCGGCTCAAACGGCGAGGCATTTGGGCGGCGGCAGCCATCCTCGCTAGTTTTATCCTGCCTGTAGTTGTGCTTTCTATTTTCAAAGAAGTTTATAAGATTGGACTGTTAGCGCCAATCTTAGCTCCCTGGTTTACTCTGATAGAGGGCTACCCCTTTGCTCTGCCCAATTATCTTAGTGTATTGATCCAATGGGGAATGATTGTTCAATTAACTTTATTATCTACACAACAGCTCCACCAATTGGGCAAGTCGACCTCTCAGAGATTGCTTGCTGGTTCTGAGAGGATGGCAAGGCATCCTTCATATGAGTGACTTTTGTGCTTACATACCTCTACCTGCATGGATTCGCCTCCAGTCCTCAATCGACTAAGGCCCAGCACCTGCAATCGCAATTCCAATCCCTCGGCATTGACCTGCACATTCCCGACCTCAACCAGGGCGACTTCACCGCCCTCACCCTAACCCGCCAGATCCAACAAGCCAGGAAACTGATGGAACCCTGGGATCAAGTTGTACTGATCGGCTCCAGCTTCGGCGGACTCACTTCAGCTTGGCTTACCCAACAGCCTGACCTGACCCCCAAAATTACCCGCCTGATTCTCCTGGCCCCTGCCTTTTGTTTCCTCGATCATTGGCTACCCAAACTCGGGGCGGACCAACTCAAACACTGGCAAACAGCAGGCATACTGCAGGTCTATCACTATAGTCATAAAACATACCTGCCGCTGAGCTATAACTTCATCACCGACGCCCAACAATATGCCGACGATCAACTCCAAACCCCTATTCCCACCCTTATCCTCCACGGTCGCCAAGATGACATCATCCCCATCCAAGCCAGCAGAAACTACAGAGCAACTCGCTCCTGGGTCCAACTGATTGAACTAGAAAGCGACCACTCACTAGGAAATGTGCAAGCGGAAATTTGGCAGGCTGTCAAAGAATTCTCAGGAATCAGCACTATGAACTGCTAAAAGGCAAGCAGGGCTATCAATCCAAACTGAACCCTCAAAAACCCGATCGGGCAATTCTGATAGTGAAGGGAAAAACGCCTACGAGCAAAGCAAATGCTTCATCAGGGACATGGTCAACGATTTGCTGATCAAAGTAGTTCTTGAACTGTTCTAAAATCATTTGAGCCCGCTCTAGGGGAACGGGCTTATCCGTGAAGTTTTGGGTTAAACGAATCCACTGCAGCCGAATTCGTAGCGCCTTCTGCTGCTCTTCATGAGAAGTTGAAGGCACCAAGGATAAATTTCCTAGAGGGATTACCTTCTGGCAAGTTTTGTCAAAAAGCCCGCCTACGGCCGCCCCAGGTCCAGCAAACTCCGCATGAAATTTCTTGTAGATGATGATGCCGTTGCGCCGTCGGCTATTAACCACCCACAGCTGATCGCTGTTGAGCTGGTTCAAAATCTCATCCGTCTCTAAAACTTGAGTCACGGGTTGGCTGTCACTTCGCGTTTGACGATAGGGAGCAATGTTCTCGTTCCATAGTCCTGACCCTTTAGAAGAACTAAGATTGAGGCGCTCAGAGCTATTAAAAAGACTGGCTGAAGCATCTAGGGGGCTATGTAGGTTGTTACTATCCATTGCCAAAGAGAGAAACATTGCCTAATCGATGATCATATCGCCTCCATGATTCTAGGGCATTAGATCAGGACAGATATTTAATAACTGTCATGAGACCCTAAAATAGATGTGAAGATTAGGAGAAATATTAAATTAACAAAACGTTAATAAGAATAATTTTAACGCTGACCCACATTTATCCCCTGGGGGGTATTTTTTTAAGCATCAAAAGTCGCTTGGGTTTCCCCCATAACCAGGCCGAAAGGCTATATTCTGACTGATAGAGACGGTATCCAGTTTTTTGATACAACCTGCGAGCCTCCGTATTATCCTCCATGACATGGAGATAGAGTTCTTCAAAGCCCCACTCAAAAGCCACTTGTTCACACGCTTTCAGAAGTTGTTGGGCAATGCCCCGGCGGCGGCAACTCACATCAACCGCCAGGTTGGAAAGGTAGAGTTGACGGGGATGCCGAATCAGCCATAGATAGGAAGTACGGGTAGACAATTCTACTGTGCCTGCAATGGCATCGCTGTCAGTCTGATGAGGGGCGCTATGGGTCGCTGATAGAGGAGAACTCCTGACCGCAGTGAGACAGACATAATTGGCTGCACGAGATCGTAGACGTTGCTTGAGGTCTTCGTAAATACCAATTTTCAGCAATGGATGAATCCAGCGCCGCCAACCTATCTGTGAGTAAAAGCTGGTAGCCAAAACATCGACTAATTGATCTAAATCGTTTAGCCCAGCAACTCTTATCGTATAAGAAGTAGCTCTTTTTACCGAAGCCCCAATTGAATCTGGATAGGAGATGGACATAATGAGGAACTCAGTCAGGCCAAGAATTTATTGAATGCTTAGGCTTAAATTGAGAACCATAGCTTCTGAAGCGGTAATTGAGGGTGCACTTGAAGTAGGATTCACCAAAAAATGCCCCGGACAGTGAAAACTCGTTCACTTCAGCGGGTAGTTATGTCACGATAGAGGGTAATGGGCATTGTCTACTGTTTAAAGTAGAGCATTTCGACAATAGCAGAAAAGTTGAGAGGGTGCATCGGTCATTGTGATGACTGGGTATGGCTGCTCAATAGTTAGTCTTACTAGAGACAGTTTATTCAAGACGCAATATCTTTAGTAAAGGGTCATAACGTGGGAATCACAACCCAGTTTCCTGCGCCAGAAACCATTGAGCCAGCTAGTGTGTCAGCATAGTTGGCGACTGGATTTAGGTGAGGCCGCCTCGTTGATAATTCCCCTATGGCTTGAGAGCGTCGTGCATGGTAAGCCCGAATAGTAAATTGCAGATAAGCAGCGCCAAACCCAAGATTCTGGTTGTTGATGACGAACCCGACAATTTAGACCTGCTTTATCGTACTTTCTATCGAGATTACAAAGTCTTGAGAGCTGAGAGCGGCTATGCAGCCCTAGAAATTTTAACTGAGCAGAATGACATCGCTGTGATCATTTCTGATCAGCGCATGCCGGGTATGAGTGGAACCGAGTTCCTGAGTATGACGGCGGCCCAATATCCCAACATCATTCGGATTATTCTGACTGGATACACTGATGTTGAGGACCTAGTGGAGGCGATTAATGCCGGAAAAGTCTTCAAATATGTAACGAAACCCTGGGACGACGAAGATTTGAAGGCGGTTGTCCAACAGGCATTGGATACTCACAATGTTTTGAAGGCCCGGACTGAGGAATTAAATCGAATTTTGCGTCAGGAGACCTTGCTGAATGCGGTCACTAATACTATTCGCAGGGCTCAAACCTCCCGCCAAATGCTGCAAACAATTGTGGAAACGGTTGGGCCAATCCTGGAGGTAAGCTTCTGCATTCTCCGCCCAGTTTATGATTCCGCTAAGGAGGGGGAATATTTTATCTATCAGGATGAGGCGATAGATTCTTCTGATCAGGTTACCCCTGTTGTTGACCAGGCGATTTTGAACCAGACAGTTTGGGAAACCCAAGAGATCCTGGTGATGGAACGGATAGAGGAAAGCCTGGATATCAATACCCCAGTCGGGCAATCCCGGCGGAAAATTTATCAAGCGGCCAATATTTATTCCAGTCTAGTGATTCCGCTGATTTACAAACAGGACTTGATGGCTGTGCTGGCGCTGCATCAGTGCGATCACTATCGGTCTTGGCAAGGGGATGAA
>JAKSDM010001579.1 GCA_022360135.1 Pseudanabaenales cyanobacterium
GTATAGGTGAGGGGTGAACTGAGGATTTCCCCCTCAGGACTCAAGCCGATTAGGGTTAACTTTTCCACTCGGTGCGCCTTGTTAATGTCCCAACTGACCCGAGCAAACTCCCTGTTGGCCTCAGCGTAACGACTGTCTTCAGCCTCAAAAGAGAGCAGCTGCGGCAATATCGGTGGTTTGATAAAGAGTCGCCAAATCAACCAACCAAGCGCCCCTAGAAGACCCAGTACAGACAAAATGAGCAGCAGTAGTTGCCACCATGAGCGGGGTAGCCAGAGGAGATTGCCAGATAAGCTTTTAACTGCTAAGGGATGATGCTCAGAGTCTGCCACCAATACCCGAAAGTTAAAAGAGCGGCTATCGCCATAAAATGGACGCTGCCACCATTTCTGCGGCGCGCCGGTGAGGAGGACTGGCTTCGTTGTTTGCGGCTCTATGGTGATCTGACTAGGGTTGAGTGTGTAGATGCAACTGCCTGGATCTTCCAGGTTTTCCACCGATAGACGAATTTCCCGTGGGGCGTTGCCTAAATTTTTGAGTTGAATTTCAAATAGGGCTGGCTGGGTTCTCACCTTGTTTCGCAACACCTGCAAGAGAGGTTGCAATTGGTAAGTCGGGTTGACCTGAAGATACACCAGATCCAGCAAATTCATCTCTGGCTGATTGTCAGCAATTAGGCGTAGGGTCGAGACGTAGATTCCAGCCAACGCATTAGCCGGCGGGATAAGGCCGACTAGAATTTGACCCCGGTCTCCCGGATTGAGCCCAAGACTATCCGCCTCAACAATTAATCCAAGTCCTTGGGTATCTCGGGGATAGGTAATGTCGATTCGCCAATCGTCAGGCAGACCGGCGCACCTGAGCCGAAACCGATCGACCCGTTCGGTGCGATTATCAACCCACACTTGTAGCGGCTGGCTGACGCCAGGTTGAATGACTAGCGGTTGGCGGCTATTCGATGTGGGTGCAAGATAAAACGTAGGCTCTTCCGGGCCGTCCACGACTCGCTCTGCGGGTAGAACTTTTAGTTGGTAATGGTCATAGCGGCTTGGGGGAAAGTCTTGGTAGGAGTCTGACCCATCGACTACTAAGTCATATTCCACGATTTCTGGCAAAGCAGCGGTGGGGATTTCAATTTGAAAGACGACCTCTCCGCTCTTGTCAGGAGCCAGGGCTAACCGTTGTTGCATTGAGCGACACCACTGCCGCAATACCGGTGTTCGCTCTTCAATGAAGACGTAGATAATGGCGCTGCGATCGCCCACATTACGAACAGTGACCCCCAGCTCAAACAGAGAACCGGGTAGCGCTACATCCATCCCCGATGAAGTCATGATCACCGACAAGGGATATCGTTTGCTAGGTGATGATTTTAGACGGGTCATCTCAATCGCCCCTTACCGATTGGTGCGACACTGATCACCCGCCATCAGAGGCGCATGATTCAGGCGCACTTTGTAATCATCTCCACCACTGACGATTAATAACTGTTGATCTCGTTGTCGGATATTCACCGCATTCACCGGTTTGTTGGAGCGGCGGAGCACGCTTCCTTCATCCCGCTCATCCCAATCTGGTAGGCGGTCACCAGCTCTGGTCAAAAACCAGAGTCGGACTCGCCCATCATCGCCAGCGCTGACCAAATAGCAACCATCTTGGCTAAGAGCGACAGACCGCACAGCTTCCCCTCCGTGGGCCAACCATTCGTCAAGGGGTTCACAGCTAGCCGCCGCCAAACAGGCTTCTATATCCCATAGGGAGACGTACCCTTGACTGTCGCCTGCAGCCAGTAGCATCGGTCGTTCCTCCGCCGTTTCTAGGCTATTAATGAAGTCTATTTGCGCGCCATGCCGATAAGCAATATTAAAGGCTTGCTCTGTCTCAAGATCGACTAGGACGAACTGTTGATACCGGCCGCCAATTGCCAGCAGGTTATCCGTATCACCCCCAAGGGTAATCGCGCTAACGGCAAAATTGGTTTCGATCGTTTGCTGCGGAGTATTCTGACTTACCAGCCCCAAATTTGGCGTTAGCTTCCACTTCAAGACTAATCCGCTGCCATGAGCGCTCCAAAGGGCTCGGGCGTCTTGGTCAAAGGCGAGGTCAAAGACGCGATCGTCCCTCGCCTTTTCCAACCTGCTTTTACGGCCAGACAATAGGCTGCGCACCTGAATCACGCCATTCTCCAGACCCGCAGCCACCCAATCATTATTCACTGGGCGATACTGAATCACTCGCACTGCCTTATCTCCCCGGTCAATCACGCCCTTTGGGCGTAACCGATTTCGAGTGACTTGCCAACGCCGAATGGTTTGATCACTGGCGCCACTGACGACTTCTGTCCCGGCCCCATTAAACTGGACGGTATGAACTTCCTTCGTATGGCCCCGATAAGTAATCAACCACCACAATAATCCGATTAAGCATAATCCCGCCAGTCCCCCCAATAACTGGAGCCAGACAGGAATAACAGGCAAGATGTGTAATTCTAGGGTCTGATTTTCATTGCGCAAATCCAGTTGGGCGTCAGTTAATCTCGCTTTCACCAGAAACCGCTTCAGACGAGACCATCCCAGCCAAGGCAATTGCTCATGGACAGTGAGCTTCAAAGCGGCGGCTTCACCTGGCTGCAAGAAAACTTGTTCAGATTCTAAAGTCAATCCAGCCGGAAGCCTGACTGCTTCTTCAAGGGGCTCTTCAGAGTCGCGGTTGAGTTTAAATGGGAATTGGAGTTGACGGCGTCTTTGGCGAGCCTCTTCCTCTTCCTCATCCACCACCAATACTGTACCGGTTAACTCAACATTACTGCGATTGTCAAACGTCAGGGTGTATTCTGCTTCGTCATCAAAAGGATTAACCCAGCGATCTGTTTTTTTCGGCAGCCATTGCTCTAATGGCTGACACTGAAACTCGACAAATCCCTTTGGAAAAACCTCTAGCAGTAACTGCTGCGGTGGTGACGATATGGCTGGCTGTAGGAGCTGTAGGGTAAATTGATACAGGCCGCTTGGGGCTTGGGTCGGCAGCGGTAATTGGCACAGAAATACAACCTGCTTCTCCTGAGAGGGCGCCAGCGTCACGCTCTTCTGGACACCTTCCGGCAGCCATTCCGGTTTGAGACCCGTGAGTTCAAGCACAACCTCCAAAGACTTCCGGTTTGGATTGTAAATATTGGCCAGCACGTCCACCTGTTCTTGGGGGTGCGCCTTGAACGTTTTTTTGGGGATTGTCACTTTGGGGGCCAGCAGCCCCTCTCCCGCAATGACCAGTCGAAGATCCTTGCGGTCTTCGTCTCGAAGCTCTGTGGAATAAACCCTGACCGTCAAATTCATGGTCCCAGTGAACCCCCCCGGCACTGGAGGTGCGGACAGTAAATGGGCTTGAAATCGAGTCTGATCTCCGGGGGGAATCTTGGCCGACACCGAGGGAGATAAGCGATACCAGTCCCGATAATTGGAATCGGCGCCAGCCGCTATTAAGGCAACTTGGAAAGAGGCAAATTGGTCGCTGCTGTTGTAAACCGTAATTTCAAATGAAACAGGCCCGCTCTCCGGGACAAACTGGAGAACAGATTCAGAGATCTCGGCGCTAATGAAACTAATGGACTTAGTCATGGCATATTAGGAAGTGACCTGGCCAATTAAAGAGTCCGGCGGGGAGATTGATGCGGCCTGTTTATCGCCTTGTTGAAGCTGCATCAACTGCCGTCGTCGCCAGGCGTAATACAGCAAATTAATCCCCATTTCGTGAGCGGTGCGAATGGTTTCCCGCGATCGCGTCCCTGCCTCATCTGGCCCCCATAATTGGACCAGATGACCCACCATGAGCATAATACCTTCCCAACAAAATAGCTGGATCGGTTGCAGCCCAACGACCGGCCAAGCAGAGAATAAAAATGGCGTTGTGCGTAAGGGATGATCGAAGGCGATATCCCCGGATCCCTGTAGAGGGATGTCAGATTGATTCGCCAAGGTGATGATCGATTCACGGATAGTCTGTACGAACTGCGTCATTTCCGTCTCAATGGCGGCGATTTCCCCTTGTACAGACCCTTTCACAGACGCCACACTCGGGTCATGTTCGGCGCCCGCTAAAGCATCCAGCAGCTCTCGTCTAATCCTAGCCAGTTCCGCTTGACGAGGATTTTCCCCATCCACAGCAATGAGCAAAACCCCACCCGCCTTCACATA
>JAKSDM010000585.1 GCA_022360135.1 Pseudanabaenales cyanobacterium
AGTCGAGTATCTTGTAAGCGGTTTTGTGGAGTCTGGTAGGGTTGCTTAACCCAGTTTCTCATGAACTCCAATAGCCCATCTAAATCAGAATTTAAATCCTCATTGTCCTGTAACGGCCTGACCAAACGATTAGACAATCTGTAGTAACTGCCGTCCGTTTGAATCAAACCTTTCTTCAAGAAAGTGCTTAAAGTTGGCTCTAGAGTAGGGAGATTCATTAATCCTGCCAACGCCTCAGCTCGTATAGGGACATTTCCTAGGACTTGCAGAACTTTTAACACCTGGCGCTCTGACTCTGAAAGCGAGGATACAATTTGAGTGGTTAAGGCTTCTGGTGAGGAAGCAGCCTGAAGCTTTCGCAAAACACCCGCAAGCGAGAGTCTTCTCTCTTTTCCTAGAGCCAGAGCCCGTAAGATTTTCAAAGGATGCCCTTTCAGAAAAGTACAGAGTTCTGTTGCAACAGAATGTTCCTTAGGATGAATTTTTCGCCCTAGTTCTTGCTCTACCAAAAGCAGCGCATCTTCAACAGATAGGTTTGGTAAGAGCAAAGATTGTCCCTCTCCCCAGAGATGACGATTGCTTGCCGTCATTGCAAAGATGCAGCCTGGAGCCTCGTTCATCAGAAGCTGCAATTTGTTGCGCGATAAAGTGACATCATCTAGTAAAATCAATGCCCGAAGTTGCTGAAGAGCATGACGAAGCTGAGTTTCAGTGGGCTTTAGCGGTCTATCCGTCTCATAGAATGCATCAAATAGAGCCTGCAATAAGTCTGGAACAGTCTGTCGCTCAGCAGCGAGGTAGACAACTCCATCAGAAAAGTCAGAAATTGCCTGTGGATGATAAGCTAAGTGTCGCAGCAGCGATGTTTTTCCCAAGCCTGATTGACCATAGAATTCTAAGGGCTGAACAGACTGAAGTGTTTTGATGGCGATCGCAACTTCTCTCTTTCTGCCAACCAAATTACGAAATGGGCGAGGGCGTAGAAAAACAGGTAGTGAACGAGGTTGAGGCGTTGGCTGCTTCTCCTCAGAAACAACACGAACTACTCCCCCATGCATAGAACCAATTTGAAGGATGTAGTTCCCAGTGGCGATCTGACCACTGATCCGCCCTTTTACATTCGCGACGATGTCAGCGTTAGCCCTTTCAGAGGCGCTCGCCTTTCCAAGATGTTCAGTTGGTGGTTCACTGGCGGCTATAGAGAATGAATCTGAAGGGCGTACAGGACTACCTTGGTTTGAGAATTGGAGCGATTGGGGCGTCTTAGATTGAGAACTTGATTTCTGCAATTTCTCAGAAGCAGTATCTGCGATTACCAGTTTTTCCTGAAAGAGGAAATCTGAGCGCCCAATCAGTTGTCCATCAATCTGAATAGTGTGGATAGGCTTGGCGTCCAACCTGCGTATCCCCTGGAGAATGAATCCTATTAGACGCTTTGTCTCAGGAAACTGAGCTGATACTAAGTGGATGTAAATACAATTATCTTTGCGGCTTGCTGTGACCGTAATTCCTCTGGACTGCAAAGAACGATTAAACAGTGCGGCAATTGCCGCTGGGTCCCCTCTCTTAGCCCGTTCCAGGATCTTGGATAGGGTCATTGCGCCAGCTAATCTGAAAGTTTTTCGATTATTGATTGTAAGCCATGCAACATATTAGTATGAGGAAGACGGTTTGATCTTGCAAGTATCCTTACGGGTAATTTTTTTGTTGACTTTAATACTCTGTTTCCAAAAGGCTTCTTCTGCAGTGAGGCGTTGTCAGAGAATCTTCAATCTCCGCCCAAAGACACTAAAATTCTGGCGCAAACAACTCTCGCTTGTTGCCTGCGTAGTGCTTGTAGATGATCTCAGGACTATTGCCTATCAACCTGGCGACATCTTTCGCATTCAAGCCATTCTACAACGCCAAGGCGATGAAAGTATGGCGAGTTTGATAGGGTTTTCGATATCGAATTTTGGGTAGTGTTTGTAGAAGCGTTGCCCAGGTTCGGGTGCGGAAATTGTGGAAATCAACATACTTGCCGCTGGGGCTGGGGAAAACCAAGGTATTGAGATTGCGCTTCTATGGTTGGTGGTCCTTAAATACGAGCATGGAGGGATTCGAACCCCCGACCCTCAGAACCGGAATCTGATGCTCTATCCACTGAGCTACATGCCCTTGAGTATGCTCGAATTGTAGCACCTGTCTGGCACAATTGGCTTGAGGAACTACTCTAGGTGAGGTTCACGATGCAAAGCCATAATCAGTCTACCCTTGACAATGCTGTAACGCCAGATTTGGACGAGACGGCCGCTAAGCTAGATGTTGAGGCTGTGGGGTCTTCCCTAACAGCGGCGCAATATAAGCGCAAGATGCAGCGGCGCAAAGAGGTGCAGGAAAAGCGTCTGGCGGAGCGCGATCGCCAAAAGGGACTGATTATCGTCCATACTGGCGACGGTAAGGGCAAAACGACAGCCGCCCTCGGCATGGTGTTGCGATCCCTCGGACATGGCTACAAAGTAGCGATTGTGCAATTTATCAAGGGGGCTTGGGAACCGGCTGAAAAAGCAGTGTTGGGCAAATGGCCGGAGCAGCTAGTGTTCCATGCCATGGGCGAGGGGTTTACCTGGGAAACACAGGATCGCGATCGCGACGCCGAAATAGCCCAAGCGGCCTGGCGACAAGCCCTCACTTACATCAGCGAAGCTGAATTTAGAACCGTTCTGCTGGATGAAGTCAATATTGCTTTGAAGTTAGGGTATCTCTCAGTTGAACAGGTACTGGCGGGTTTAGATCAAAAACCTGAAGATTCTCATATCATCCTGACTGGACGCGGCGCCCCTCAAGCCCTGATTGACCGCGCCGACCTGGTGACGGAAATGACCCTGATTAAGCATCCTTTCCGGGAGCAGGGGGTGAAGGCGCAGGCGGGGATTGAGGTTGAGAGAGAAGCGGAGATGGGGGCGATGGGGGAGAGGGGGGAGGTGGGGGAGATGGGGGAGATGGGAGGACGTAGAAAGTAATGTAGAGACGCAAAACATTGTTTCTATTAGATGGGAGACAGGGCAGAGTCGATTCCGTAAACCTGTTTGCCCAATCCAAAATCCAAAATCCAAAATCCAAAATTCCTGGAGGACAGGGAGGGAGATGTTATTGAGTTGTAACTCTCTTATCGTCTGAGGAACCGTTCTTTTAGCCGATTTGCCAGCAGGGCGGCTTCTGGGATTTGGAGACCAAAGACGCACCCTACAAATACGCCTAGACCTCCTGTTCCCGCCAGGCTAAGTTGCAATAGTTGCATCAAGAAACCCGGATCAGTCCCGAAGAGCTGCTCTCCTCCC
>JAKSDM010000943.1 GCA_022360135.1 Pseudanabaenales cyanobacterium
ACTAACCCCCAACTTGAGCGCCAGTTTCTCTAATCCGACGGTAGCCGTCTCAGTCAGGCTAAAATTCTTTCTTTGCTTGGGTTCGCCTGGATATGCGATCGCCACCCCTCTACTTCCCTTTTGGCCCATAGTTAGCTTGTGAGTCTTAGCTGGGCTTATGATACAGGCTAAGGGTTGAAAAGCCAAAAGCCAAGGCGATTCTGGAGAGCAAGAGTCGTTTTTAGCTCAGCAAAAGGGACTAGCACGTGCGCAAAAGTACCCTTATGGGTACTGTGGAATATCCTGATCCCCTGACATGATGTAAGTGTTACTCACTATAGGATATTGCCATGACTGCAGTAACCAACACTGAAAAATTTGACTACAAATATTACGACAAATACTACAAGGATGCGTGCGAGGTCAGTGCGCCAATCATCCTAAAAGTACCTGTCTACGTCACCCCCGTCGTGATCGAGAAAGATCCTGTGTGTGTCGAGAAAAAATACTAATCAGGAGAGTCTCCCTTGCTAGACAGACAGGGGAGTCTGAATTCACATAGTCATTTCACAAAGCTTATGATGACTCCCCTCAATCCTGACCATCCTCCTAATGGATGTGAAATTACCTTTCCCATTGTTTTGAAATTCCGGATTTACCTGGAACCCGAAGTTGTCGAGACGCCGTCAGCATGCCACAGGCAAAAGTTGGCGCCCAGACCAAAGCGGGTAAATGATCGGTGGAGTAACCTGTTGTCAGCGATTGCTCTGCGGCTAAGCTTGTTTACCCTTGCGTTGGCTGGGGTTCTCATATTGCATTAGCCAGGCCAGACTGGCTGATGTCACTATCACCTATCACTCCCAGTAGAATGTTTTAATTTTCACTGAAGTCCATGACATCCTGGTAACGGGGAGTAGGGGATGTCATAGTAAACGAAAACCACTATGGGACCAATTTCATTTCATAAAAGTAGTTTAGCGCGTGCGCAAAATCACCCTTGGAGGGTGCTGCAATATCTCCCCATTTGCTGGCATGCTTAAGATGTTCATTAGTTAGGTATCGAATATGACTGTAGCAACTGAAACCGGAAAGTTTGATGTCTCTGCATACGACAAATACTACAAGCGTGCATGTGAAGTGTGCGTACCTATCAAGTTGAAAGTTCCCGTCTATGTCGCGCCGATTGTGATCGAGAAAGATCCTCTATGCGTGAACAATGGGCACTACTAAAGCCATCTAAAACTTCCCTACCTTTAAGTAGGGAAGTTTACGCCAAGGTTCAGCCAAAAGCGTAATTTTCTATTTAAGCGCTTAATAAAACTAATCAGGTGTTAGCTCTAATTGAAGGTGAGCCAAGTTTATGGATACTCTCTACACTCCTGATCGCCATCCTAATGGTTGCGAAATTGTTGTTCCCATCAGTTTGAAAATCCCTCTTTACATCGAGCCAGTAGTCATCGAGAAGCCCCCAGTGTGCGCCGGACAAAAGCAGACGATCGTCGATTCTGAATCAGAGCTTGTTGACTCTGAACCAGAACCCATTCTTCCTCAACCCATTTCAGTCAAGCCCTTTGATGGCGAACCTGCTATTTTCAAATCGGACTTCAACAACTTTGCCGCCATTAGCCTCACTCAAGTTTGGAGACTATTTTCTACCGCAGGTCAGCTTGGGGGACATAGGAGCTAAAGGTTGTTTCAGCTTAACAAGTCTTGTAGTAGTGTTAGGAGATAATGGGAATTTCCATAGATAATGGGGAAAACGCTTTTTCAGAGAGAACCAACCAATGGCGCGTCAAGGTGAAGGACAAGTCTCTAAAGTTTTTGCTACAGCTATTATTTGGGCCTTTGCAACCGGAATGTTGGGGATTTGCGTTCCCCTGGCGGGTTTGACAAATAGTGGTGTGCTGCTTCCCTTAATAGCCATGTTGGGGGCGAGTGGGAGCACCATAATGGTTTGGCGGCCTCCTCAGCATCGGCCCCGACAATTACCTGAACAAATGACTAGCCTCCAAACCTTAGAACACCGAGTCAAAAATCTAGAAACGATTTGCAGCAGTCCTGAATTTGACCTCCAGAAGTTGCTCAAACAGATTGAATCCCAAAATAGCGTTTAGGAATCTGCTGTTAAATCATGTTCTATGGTTAGAAGGGGCTGCAATGATGCGAAGGAATCAAACTTGGGTGAAGCAGGCGTTGGGAAGGATGTTTCTCTTGCTGCTTATTGTTTTAGGGTTGGTTCTGGAGACCTCTCCCGTTCAGGCTCAGGAGAACACTGTCGACTACACCCTCACTGAATTACACTATCGGGATTTTTCTAACAAGAATTTGCAGCGAACCTCTTTTGCGGGTGCAGATATGATGGGGGCTAACTTCCGAGGGGCGAATCTCAAGGCGGCGATTCTCACCAAGGGGTCTTTCCTGCGGGCAGATTTAACCGGCGCAGATCTGTCAGGTACGTTTGCCGATCGGGTTATCTTTACAGAAGCTAATTTGACCAATGCGATTTTTATTGACGCCATCGCCACCAGCACAATTTTCCCAGACGCCGTGATCACAGGCGCAGACTTTTCTGGCGCCATTCTTGACCGCTATCAAGTGACACAATTGTGCAAACGCGCGGATGGAATCAATCCAGTTACCGGCGTATCAACCCAGGAAAGCTTAGGATGTCCCTGAGCCTTTTGAACAAATGCCTTTGACCGGTCAGAAGTTACTACAAAATCATCCCCAAGCCTGGAAAGAGGCGACGGTTCATCCATTCTTAGAGCAGTGCCAATTGGGAACTATTCAGCGCAGTCAATTCAATACCTGGCTTGTACAAGATTATCTGTTTGTGGTGGAGTTTACGCGCATGGCTGCTCGGCTGCTGACGATCGCGCCGCCCTCCCACTTCGATATACTCCTGGATGGCCTCGCCGCCCTCAAAGATGAACTGAATTGGTTCAAAGTCAAAGCAACTGAGCGACAGCTGAATTTGGCAACGCCACCCCAACCGACTTGTCGCGAGTATTGCCAGTTTATGGAGCAGCTGGCGACTCAGCCTTATGGCGTCCAAGCAATCGCCTTTTGGGCGATTGAGTTAGCCTACAACCAGGGCTGGCAGTTGCCCGGCCCGATGCCTGAACCCTACTCTGAATTTGCCGACCGCTGGGGCAATTCGAACTTTACAGAATACGTTCAATTGTTGCAGCAGCAGGCTGATGAAGCGCTGAGCATGGTTAAAGATGAAATCCAGCAACAGGCGGAAACTGTTTTCTTAAGGGTCGCTAAATTAGAGCAGGCATTCTGGCAGATGGCGTTTTCAGCAGTTTGATGTCTCTATCCCCATGATTTCCATGGCCCCTGATTATTAAGGTTTCCAGGAAAGAAACTACTAAGATGCGCCAACCAAGTTATGGCGATTTTCAATCGCATTGACTATACTCTATACTCCACCCCTCACCTTGCCGAGATGGGTTCAACCCAAGTGAAAATTGCTATATAATCCAGCTCCCCTCCTAAGAGGCGAAATCGAACCCGCGATCGCATCTTTGGTATCTTCATTCTCAATAAAGCGCCTAAGAACTTACCGCTAACCGCTCCCCATCCCTATCTTTCTGAAGGGATGTTTGTCTAGAATTTAGAGATATGAAGCAGTTACATACAAC
>JAKSDM010000490.1 GCA_022360135.1 Pseudanabaenales cyanobacterium
CCTGGTAGACAACAGAGTTCGTCCCGTTGTGAATTTGGTCTTGAACCTGATAGCCAGGAATCATGTTTTAGGCTTGAGTAATGGGCAACGTAAACCAAAATTCTGCGCCTTCCCCCGGCTGACTGTTGACCCCCATCTGGCCGCCGTGGGCCTCGATGAAGCGACGACAGGTGTAAAGTCCGACAACTCTCCTTGAGCATGGGTTGTTTGATATTTCATCATCTTATGTAGAATTCACTGTCCCGGTTAAATAATCGCTTATTTGTATGGAGCGCCACTACGCCCAATGGAATAGAACTGCATTACCCGGTTAGATGTTTGCTATTCCTGGTTGGGTAGTCGATATACCCGATCGGGTAATTGGCAGATGGCTACAGTGAATCTAAAGCAATTCTCACTTGGGTTGAACACATCTCGTGAAGGCGGGGTATGGGGTGTAGGGTGTAGGGTGTGGGGATTTAGGGGGCTGAAATGACTCCGGCTCTGCCTTGTGTGTACACGGTAGGTCATGGGAGAAGGGAAAACTTTCCTTCCCTCTCCCAGATTTGGAAGCGGGTCTAAGGGTGAGAGTTTAAACCCCCTATACTGATTCCTAGACGGCCCCTAATTGCAGAATAGCGATAATTATTCTGCAATAGCAGCAGGGGGAAGAATAGGCTCAAATTCGTAGCCAAAAGAATTGCGATCGCTGGGTGTAATCGTGACTAACTCGATTTCTTTAAGGCGATCGCCAGAAGGGACAAAATTGATCGGGCTATTAGCGCCAGGGGTGGAAAAGTTAGGATTTGAGAGCGCCTGTTGCACACCAATACGAGTTGGCCTACGATCAATGGCGGCAATTAAAGCGCTAGCTGCATCATAAGCCATGGCTGTTCTCCAGTTGACCTCTCCTCCCCAGAGCTGTTTAGAAACTTGGACAAACTCAGAATCGGGATTGCTTTTTATATGCCAGGGAATCGCTAACACCATGCCTTCGGCTAATTCCCCCACTATCTGCAGAGTCTTAGGGGTATAGACATCATCTCCCCCCAACAAACTGAGTCGTTGACGATTAACCTGCACCACTTGCAAAGCTCGATCGAGGACGCCAGTATTGGCGGCTAACATGAGTACTTCCGTCCCGCCCTGCATGGCTTGGTTAAAGCTATCGGCGGCGTTAAAATTGGTGTCGGACAAATCAAATTCATTCACGATCTGTCCGCCTCCCAGAGAAACAGCCGCGGAAAACTCCGATTTGAGCGATACGCTATAGTTACTTTGAGAGTTATAGAAAATCGCTACTTTTTTCTGCTTCAGCCCTTCGAGCATATGCGCTGCTAAGGCTCTGGCGGCAATGTAATCACTCGGAACGGTCCGAAATAAATAAGGACTGAGATTAGAGATTTTGACCGAGGTGCTAATCGGTGAAATGGCCACTAGGTGACCAGCTTGATAGATGTTTGCCGTGGCTAAAGTCACATCACTGGCGTAATGACCCACCACCCCTAAAATGTCTGGATTTTGGCTCAGGATTGTCGCCACTTGTTTGGCGATCTCTGGGTCATTGTCATCATTGACAATTTGAATCTTTAGGGGAATACCATCAATGCCGTCTGCTTGATTGACTAGATTTTGAATATGAGCTACACCGCGCAAAATTTCTTGCGCCGCATTGACATCTGAGCCAATGGGAACGGAGACAGCTATAGCGTAAGATTTTTGCTCGCCAATCCGAGCATTATTTAGATAAATCAAGGCTTCTGGATCGTTGCCGTGCGCATTAAGCGATTCTGAGAATAAAGAACCCGCCTTGTGGTACAGATTGTTGGCGAATGCAGCAGCGGCTGACTCTTTTTCGGGGGTAGTTGTTTGAGAGATTAACACTTTTTCTCCCAAACTAAATCGCTGAGACAGTTGGGACTCTCTCTGAGCAGAATTGTGGGAGTCGGCAACCGGCGGGGAAAAAAGAGCAAACTCTTGATCTTTCCACCCGCCATAATTTCCTATTAACACCACCGCAGCAGCCAAAGGCGCCAAAAACAGGGCTTTAGAGGCTATACCCGGAAAAATCCCTTTTTTCCGGGTGATAGGTTGCCGATTCTCTGACTGACCAACGGGTACAGCAGTCTCAGTTGTTTGACGGATAGGCGGTAAGCTTGAGTTCTCCTGAAGCGCATTGTTAACTTCTGTGGCGCTGATAAAGCGATCCCTCGGGTTGGGAGAGAGCATTGTCGTCAGTATCCATTCTAACTTGGGACTGAGCATGATCTCCCCCTGCCAATTCCACCGATGAGTCTTGGGGTCAATGAATTGCTGGGGTTCTTTACCCGTCAACAGCACTATGGCGGTTCCCGCTAGGGCATATAAATCGCTTTGGGCAAAGGTGGTCCCTTGTTCCATCTGCTCTGGCGGCGTATACCCTGGCTGGCCAATGACTGAGCTGCATCGGGATTGAACTGAGTTGCATCCGGATTGTGTTGCCGTGGTGGAAGTTGCCTCAATAAATTGGGAGTAAAGCTTGTTTTCCACCTCCTTAATAAGGCCAAAATCGGTCAGCATTGTTAGATTATCGGCGCTGCGTAAGATCAGGCTATCGGGGGAAATGTCACAGTGAATCAGCTCCATGGAGTGGATATATTCCAAAACCGGAAGCAGTTGACAGAGTAAGTGGTTTACTTCCGCTTCACGGAAGCGGCTGCCTGCTTGAACCCGATTTTTACAAAGTGTGCGATAAGTTTCACCTTCAACGTAGTCCTCTACTAACAACAAACGGCCTTTATCTTCATGCTTATAGCGAAATAATTCGCGAAATTTAGGGATTTGTGGATGCTGCAACCGATAGAGAATGCCAGCTTCTTGTTCAAACAACGCTTGTACTTTTTCTAACGCAAATGGATCTTGAATCTGGGGGACAAATTCTTTGAGTACGTAATGTTTATTAAAACGATTGATGTCTTCTGCTAAGTAGATGTGGCTAAAGCCCCTGTTTCCTAAGTGGTGTAAAACTCGATAGCGAGAGATTAAAGTATCGCCTGAATTTAGCAGAGTATTCATAAGAGTATCCATAGCGGGCGCAAATTTCCAGAAGATCTCGTTACTGGGTTGATACTCCTATTCTTGTCCAAAGCAAAAAAATCACAGGGCTGTTTACTGCTCTCCCTTAGAGTTTTTTTCTCTGGACAAAAAACTTTGTATGCATGCAAAATTTTTGGAGTCCACCTCGAAAAATTGATTCAGTTCTCGGCGTTGGTAAATGGCGAGATGAATCTAAAGCGCCCTGATTCCAGGAACCTTAATCGGTATTACCTTCCATCGAATGGACAAAACTGAGTGTATCTTTTGATATATCACAACCCAGTTCTCTGAATCAATGGGAGCCCAGAAAACAAATGTTCTTCAGATGAAGCTTAATGAACTCAGTTAACGCAGTGTATCTAGTAAATGCACAAAAAACTAGCTGAGTAAAATATTTTACCAAAAAAATACCAAAAATCAGGATTTTTTCATCAGACTCGATAAAACATTTTCTGGGAAAAGATCCACTCTATCTAGAGCAAGTGGGCTTGCAGCTAAGAAGGCGCAACGTTTAATACCAGCATCTACGCCAAACGAATGAGATGGAAATCAGTTGGCAACCACTGATCAAACCCAGCAGACTCGGCAAGAAATTCTGCCGCTACTACTTATCAAGATCTCATTCTGTTTAGGCTCCTGACTTCCTGAGCCATGAGACCGTAATCCGCTAACGAAAAGAGACATTGACTGATTGAGCTGACTAATCCAAAACTGCTGTTGGCGCATTTTCTGCTTGATGTAGTGCTTGATTGTAAGTGAGCATGTGGTGGAATGATTTGTTTGAAGCAACTCAATCTCTCTAAGTGTAAGAGAATTTTCGGCGTATAGCTGTTTGAGATCGTACTGTAACTGAGCGATCACATCGGTTGTGGATGAGCACATAGGATGATGATCCGCTTGAAGCGACTCAATTTCTCTAAGCGAGTGGGCAATTCTAGCATGTAGTTGCTTGAGGTCGCGCTGTAACTGTAACAGCTTGAGATCGTACTGTAACTGAGCGACCTCATTGGTTTCTTGGCTTGGCGGATTGGATAACTCTGCACCCTGAACAGTGTTCATCTGTTGATGCTTGGCAAGAAGATCGGTCTTTGTCATCGCTTTGCTCCGATTGAACACAATCTTAGGCTGGGGAATAGTCTGGGCAGTCATGTTTTTTTCCTTTGAGTTACCTTGCCAGGTGGTTTTAAGTGTTTGCTCTTGACACTCTTAGAATCGCTAATTTGTATGGGGAACCACTACGCCCAACGGAGTAGAATTGAACTATCCGGTTAGGTGTTTGCTATGCCCGGTTGGGTAGTCGATATAACCCCGATCGCATAATTGAAAAATTGCTGCAGTGAACCTAAAGACACTGCAAGGCGGTGGACGCGATCGCCCGTACCAACTCTGCTGCCGAGATGCGTATCGCCCAATTGGACTGCTTGAAGGCAAAAGAAAGCCGCCCAGCTCGTAAACAGAGAATCTAAGGCTGTTACCCCCTTAGACTGACTCGATCCTAACCGCCCTGTTATTGGCGTAGAAGTCGGTCCTGGCGACCTGCTGATGGCGCCGCGCGGGACCCACTACTGGTTAGCCGATCTCACCCTGCTGCGGCAAGACTATCGGGCAGAGTCAAAACCCGTTCCTGTTTGGCAGGAAGACTCCCTCACAGCAGCGACGCCCTATATTCATCATTGTTTTCCAGCCGTCCGGGAAATCATACTGATGATGCCGAAGGGTTCACCAAAATCGAAGATTTCGGCAACGTTTAACCCCGTTTGGCAAAGCCAGGACTCTCGGGGACAAGTAGCTACAGGCTAAATTCCTCCGGATCCGCTCGCAATACATACAAATCGTCATATTGCATGACTTCGCCCGTGACTTTTACTGGCGAGCCGACTTTTGACAAAATGCGGTTGTTGATAGCCTGTCCATTTCGACTGGCAAGAGCAAAGTACATTAGGTCGCCAGCTGTGTTCTGCACCCGCAGAGACGCCGGAACGCCGCCGCTGATGCATCGGATGGCGCAGCCACGATGCGTGGCGGATTCACCGGGTTTCATCACGCCCAAGTAGCATTTGCTATCCACAATTTCTCCCGACAGGGTAAACTCTCCCAGCGATTTGCCCTCTGGTAGAGCCAAAGATTGACCTGCTGGGGGATCAGCTGCGGTCGCGCCGCCGGATGCAAGTAAGGTGAACTGGTCGCGATAAACCGGCAATCCTTTCAGATTCACCCACTGTCCAGAGAGGTCTTTCAGCGCCTGAGGATTGAAGGCGGCTTTGTTAAAGGCGGAAAGGAGATAGCGAGAATAGGCCGCCCTCCCACTGGTGTCCCCTTGTCGGGGGACGGCTAGATGGGGGATAGGTTGGGCCATCAGAACACCCTGGAAGTCTTGCGTTTTATCCAAGGCGCCGAGCCCATATTGATTGTGTACGCCGGGCAGCCAAAATCCTAAGACCGCCGCCAGCGCCACCAGCGCCGGAATCAGCCCTAAGAGAAAATTACGGATGCCGGGGGGGAGTTTTGGGGCGTAACCAATGTAAAACTCGTCGTTGGATTTGGGATGCGGATCTGTGGTCATGCAATTTCCCCCTAGGCAATAACAGCAGGTTCAATAGGTGTTCCCGGACGTTTGGGAATGGGGTTAATGAAGATGCGATCGCCCTCTAGTTTGACGGCGAAGGTTGGGATTTTCTCGGTAAAGGGCGGGGGCGAGGCGCCATCCCCAGGCTGATATTGATAGCCATGCCAGGGGCAGGTGATGCAGC
>JAKSDM010000805.1 GCA_022360135.1 Pseudanabaenales cyanobacterium
GCTGGAGCCACCTTCGGGTTAGGCCACTGATCGGCCATGGGGGTGTCAATCGTTCCGGGCATGACCGCCACCACTAAAGTCCCCTGGGCCGCCAGCTCTGCCCGCACACCCTGTGTCATCGAAAGAGTCGCCGCTTTCGACAAAATGAGAGCCAAGTCCACCATTTGCCCCAGTAACCAGGGCGACTGTGTTGTCAAGCTTCATTACGGTTCCCCTTAATGTAATGTCTCAGACTCATAGAACATGAACCTCAATTCCATCCACGGGCGCTTGCCAAAAACTTTGCAAGACAAGGTTTTCAGACTGGGTCAACGATAAAACCTGGATCGCATGTCTAGACTATATTTCTTCATTTCTTCAATCAGACAACAATAATCAGACAACAATCAACCTGTTGCACAATAGCCACAGTCAAATAGGCAATTATCTCCGAACACATTATAAACAGAGTTACAGATTTGCAGCAGCCTCAGTCATTCTGGATGAGTGGATGGGTAGATGGGTAGATGGACTGTACAGAAAAGCTTCGGTTCTCAAGATCAACTGGGTTCAGTGACTTAGGAGCAACCCACGAACAGCGTTGCTGAACATTTAGCCTGGAAGAAACACAATCGTCGTGATTTCGGCGACAATCAGCGCCTGTCAACATCGATTAGTCTGTCTTAGGAGAATCCAAAATCCAAAATCCAAAATCCAAAATCCCAGCTACGCCTAACTCCCGTCCCCTATCCCCTATATTCTGCGCCAACTTAAGTGGACACCCTAAGCTTAGATTCAAGTTGGAGAATTTGTTCTTCCAAATCCGCAATTTTGCCTTGCAGCAGGGGTGAGGTTTCTGCCTGAGCTAAGACAATTTTATGGAGGCGATCGCGCATCTGATAGTGGTGTCTTAAGGTGGTTTCTTCATCCCCCTTTAAACCCATCTGCCGCTGATTAATCAGATGATCAGGCAAGCTGAAAAAGACTCCTCCATCTGTTTTTTGGATGCATCCTTCAAATAAATCAAAAATTCGGGCATTCCCGGTAATATTCGCTTGAGGGGTGTTGCAACCATACACGTGAAGGCTTAAGCAGGGGCCAGGTCCTGGATTGCCCATCTGATGGATCAAATCATGGTCTACAGCGGCCACATCCCCTGGCTTAAAGTGGACTCGCGCCTGGGTCTGGAGAATGCCATCATTCAAGGTGTAGCTGTAGTGGTCCACGTGGCCCAAAAACTGAACCGCCCCCCACTGGGTCGCCCCATGGTCATGAATCGCGCTGTAATCCCCCGGGGCCCAAGACATCACCATGACTTCAAGCCCCTCATCTCGATATATCTGTTTGCGCCCATAACTGTCTGTGGGGGGATGATTAAAATCTGCCCAGGGAAGTAAATCCTCTGGCGGGATCTGAGCATCCATCACACATTGACGAACCCCGGCGGGTGTCAATTGGGGTTGACTTTTTAGAGTCAGGATTAAGTGTTGAAGACTGTCAGGCAGATTAGGATTCAGATTATCCGATGGATGAATAGAAATCACTTGGATCATGAGATAAACACCAAGGTTTTACAAAATATTTCCGAGGCTTTTTGAGTAGAGAGATTTGCCAGGGGCTATTGGATTGTCCAATGCCAACCGTGGATAGCAGGCAAAAAACTCTATGAATTGAGTATCAATTTCCGATCTGAATCTGGTATTTAGCATGGGTTAGAGAATACTGAAGACCTCCTGAAAAAGTCTAATTCTCGCTAAGAATGAGTTGAAGAATCACGACATCGCACCATTCGCCTTGCAAGAATCCAATTTCTTTCTGAACCCCAACAATCTCAAATCCAAAGCGTTGGTGAAAGGCAATACTCCCCGAATTGGCGGCTAAAATTTTGGCCACGACATGGTGATAGCCAAATTCCATCACTTGTTGCAGTAGAGCCTTTTGCAGCAGGCTGCCGTAGCCTTTTCGAGTTTCTCTAAAGGTGAGGTAGATTGAGGTTTCGCAACAAAAATTATATCCAGGGCGATCGCTGTAGCGTTTGATGATTCCCCACCCGACAACGCCCTCGTCCTGTTCAGCCATCAAGATGGTTTCCCGGTGATGGAATTTTTCCGTCAGCGATCGCACATCTTCGGCAGACTGTGGTGTACAGTCCATCGTGATCGCGCCCTGAATAATCGCCTCATTATAGATTTCAGCGATCGCTTGAAAGTCTTTGGGGGTATAACGTCTAATCAACATCAGAAGTTAAGCGACAGCAGATTGACGGTTAGATTCGGCAAACTGAATCAACCAGTTCAAAAATCGATCCATCACCGGCTCCCCGGTGAGCAATTCCAGTCTGGCGAAACCACCAATGTTGCCTGCATTAATTTCACTAATGCGCCAGGTCCCATCTTCATCCTGCAGGAAATCGTAGCCCAGAGTCATTAAGCCCCGGCGGCGATAGTGCTCAACGGTGCCAGCAATCGCTTCTCTTTCCGTCTCAGTGACTGCCGCTAAGAAACATTCCCCGTCGTTACTCACGTTATTAATCCAATGTCCACTTTTAGACCGCCTCACATAGGCCCCATAAATTTCTCCATTCACCACCACCACTCGCTTGTCCCCAGCGCCCACACGGGTGAGATAGCGGACGAATTGGAGGGGCTTGTTAGTGGTTCCTTGTAAATAGGCAAAGGCTTGGGAAAAATCTGCAAACTCCCGCAGACCTAAGGTGAAATTGTCCACCTTAAAACGGCTATTTTCGCCCCAGATTTTGAACACCCCTCGTCCGCCACAGCTATTGAATTGTTTGGCGACAACCGTATGATGGCGTTCAAAAAAATCTAAAGCTTTAGTCCAGTTTTGAGTCACGATCATTTCCGGGGTAAAGGCGCTGGCCGCCTGGGAAAGAAATTCGGGTTCAATCTGGGCTTCAATCCCGGTGGGGCTATTCACAAACTGAGTCTGATTCTCCCACCGTTGGAGTTGTTTTAGATAGTTCGGGGGAAACGGTTTTAAGGTCCGGCAAAAAACCAGATCAAAGGCGCTCAAGTCATAGCTCTCATGAGCCTTGGAGCCTAGCGCCAAGAAAGCGTCATAGTCCAGATCTCCGGCGACAGGAGCAACCTGTACGGTACTGGAATGCCGACTCTGGGCCAAGACATTGTCCACTGGAATATGACAGAAATGAATAGCTGGATGGAGAGCCGCCCTTCGATAGAACGTTGGCACATCTAGAGGAGGACGGCTATATCGGCAGGGGTCGCAGATGGCGAGTAACTTCATAGCACTGACGGGTACATTTACAGGCGCGGCTCCGTAACGAAAACAGAATAGCGGAATCAGCCGGATATGCTCTAGCATCCTGTTAAGAACATTTGGATGGGTGAAAACCCTCTTTAGGGTATACAGCACACCTTAAGAACAGCTGAATTCCTCTGACGTAGAGATTCAAAGGACAAAATCAATTTTTCGAGGCGCCCCACCAATTGTCTTAACCTTCGGTATTGATGTAACGATTCCTTTCAGGAGAGTCTAGAATTTCAGGAGAGTCTAGCAATGATAAAATCAACCCAAAGTATACCCTTAGCCGTTATATTTTTACTCCTTCTGTGGACTGCTTTTGCCGATGCGACAACCTATCTGAGCGATGACTTTGAGGACGGTGAGCTTGCCGGATGGTCAACTGTCGGCAGAGTCCGAAATGATAATTCTTCGCCCAATAGTGGATCTCGCCATGCCCTACTCAGGAAAACAGCGTCCATGACAACGACGTTCAATGTTTCCAATGTTTCCAAAGTTGACGTCTCTTTTTGGGTTGATACAGGACGCTTTGATTCTGGAGAAAAAATTTACGGCGAGACTTCAACCGATGGCGATCGCTGGTCTATCTGTTATGCGGGCTCCCCAACCTCGTATACACAAGGCTGGTGCAATGTAGATGTCGCGAATAAGAACACCCTTTATCTGCGATTTCGCACAAATGCCAATAATCGCAACGAGTACGGCTATGTTGACGACGTGCTGGTAACCGGCGCAGGCAGCGGCGACATTACTGTCGATTGCGATCACATTTGGCAACGATCTGGTTCGGGATTCTATGAAGACAATCCCACCTATGTGGATCAGGTGGATCATACGGCTGAGTGGAGTTTCTCCACCCCAGAAGCCCAGGGAATGGATGCGGCGATTCTAGATGATGGGCTTGATAGCCTGGAATCAGAGCGCACCTTGTTAAGTGTCACAATCGTCAGAAACGGCCACATTGTCAGAGAACGTTTTTATCATGGCAGTTCGGTAAATCACGCTAATAATATTCACTCTGCATCTAAATCTATGCTTCTGGCTATGCTGGCTTACGCGGTAGAACAGGGTCATATCGCCAGCCTCGACGATGCGATCGCAGACTATTTCCCGGAATATGACTTTCCTGGAGAAAAAGCCAACATCACTATTCAGCATTTAATGAACATGTCATCCGGTTGGGAATGGCAGGAAGATATGACTGAATATGACATAGAAGCAGCAGATGACTGGGTGCAGGCAATCATCGCGCTCGATACGGTCCATCAGCCGGGGACAGTATTCAACTACAGCACTGGCAATACCCACGTGTTATCCGGACTAATCGCCAATGCTACTGGTCAAAGCACCTGTGAATACGCCCATGAAAACCTCTTCGAGCCGCTTGGCATCATTGCCGAACATTGGGGACGAGACCCGCAGGGCGTATATTCCGGCGGCTACAATCTTTACATGACGCCGAGAGAAATGGCGAAATACGCGCAGTTTATCCTCGACATCCTCAATGACGGCGATCCAAAACCCACGGGTTTTAACAAGATCATCAAAGATTCAATTGCGGAACAGTTTGTAGTGGACCAGCACTACAGTTATGGAGAACTCTGGTGGCTGCGAACCTTAACCGGATACGACATGAATTTTGGTTGGGGTTATGGCGGACAATTTATGTATATTATGCCGAGCTTGAATATCGTCATGATAACCACCCAGGATACGTCGGTGTTTGATGGAGAGATCAATTCAGGGGCATTTATTAAAAATTACCTTATACCGTCGACGAAATAGGGTGTCCAACAGTGTCATCCTGATTTGAGACCATTCCAGCTTCGCCAATTTTCTAGCGGCCCAGTCCTGATTAAATATGGGGCGTAGATGCGGTTGCCGATGGTTAACTTACCGTCCCACTTGACTACTACCCTCGGTTCAGCAATGCTGAGTATTGCTGATGAAAGCAAGTTGGATGATCTTTGGTTAGACAGCCGCTTGCGGTTGTGATTTCGTCAGCACAAATAAACTTCCATTTCCACCTCGACCAATCCGTAAATCTTGATCTAAATACGTGATATCTAAGCAGGGCGTCCTGTCTTTGGGGGGCGTTACTTGAATCACTTTGAAGGGATCGAGAAAGGGAGTTTTCAGACCCAGAAGTTTGCTGATGGATAGAGACCGTTTCTCAAAAATTACATTAATGCGGCGATTTTGCCCTGCTTCCGGTTGAGGAGCGGGTTCAAACCGAGCGGTCACGGCCACAGAACCGGCAATGCAACTCCATTGATGTTGCACATAGGCTCGGTTTTCAAACGAGAGGGCGTCTACATTTATTTTTTGATACACTGCACCCAATTGCAAGCCAAATTGAGTGCGAGACGAGAGCGACGTAATTTCTCTGGCGTCGGAATAGCGCAATACCCAGTTGGCGTTGAGCAGTTGGATTCCTTGAAGTAAAGGTTCAGGATACGGGGTGACAGCTTCTACAGCGGCAATGGCGGCATTCAGGTCTTCCAGCTCTTGGGTTTCCAGGTCTAAGTTGGTGATCGGTGAGTTGGGAACGGTTTTGTATTGAGTGTGGAGCCGATCGATCTGATCAAGCAAATTTTGCTTGATGTGTTCTCGCTCTGCTTGCTTCTTTTCCAGGTTGCTTTGGGAAGAGTTGGACGAACCTAAAGTCTCTTGGTGTGGATTAGATTGAGTCATAAGTAAACCAGGGGGCTTATCCAGAACTATGTCTACAAAAGAACAGCATGAGAACTCAATGGTGGGTTGATGAGGCTGACTGGAGCTAACTGAGGAGTGCTTGAGGTTCCCCGGTGCAGCTTTCTAAGGCTTCGCGCCCCAATATTTTGAGGATTTTGCCAGCGGAAAGCTCAATCAGAACGGCAGGATATTCTCCAGTAACTTCATTTTCAACGTTTTGCCTATCTTACCCTTGCTAAAGTCCAATATATTACAATGTGGCTACGACATTCTTGAGGTAGATTGTGCAACTCAAGTTAACTAAAGTTTTTCAGAAAGTCCCCGAAGGTTACATTGGCTTCATTGAAGAATTACTGGGAGCCAATACACAAGGTGAGACACTCGCAGAGGTTCGTGAAAATTTAAAGGGCGACTTCGCCATAAACTCCCATAAGAGCTGAATAGATACTGCAGGAAAAATCAGATCTTTGGGTAATTAATTCCATGGAAATCGGTGTTGAGTAGAAGGCTTCTGTTGGGGTGAGACCGAACGGGGTAGGCTAATGGAGGCGGTTGCGATCGCCGCCCTCATTGACGCCGCTTAATGGCCGAGTTCAACCTTTGCAGGCTCTTGCTGTTGAATAAAATCGCGCAACTGGTCCGCTCCGCCAATATACCGTCCCCCCAACCAAATCTGAGGGACCGTGATCGGTGTTTTCGGGCCAATAATTGGAATCACCCTCGATATCATCTCATACAGGTCTCGCGGGTTACGGACAACATCATGGTAGGTGTATTGAATACCCGCCTTCTCCATATAGCCCTTAGCCCGTTTGCAATGGGGACAACTTTCCTTGCCAAACAGATGACTGCCTTTAACAGCGGATTTGCGGGCGTAAGCCTCAATCACGGCCTGAGTCAACAGGCCGCGATTGAGGGCGTGACCTTGACTAATGACTTTCCCATCCACTAAAACAATGGGGGCATGCCAGCCCCCCTTCAGCAAGGGCTTCCACCACTCACTGAGCCATTCTCGGATATCTAATTCGACGGGAATACCGGCTAGCTCTGTGGCCAAGGTATCTTGGATCACGTCTTTGGTCAACGCACATTCGCCACATGGAATCCTGACTTTGAAGGGACCCCAAGCACCCGCCCAACGGAACAATGTCACCTGCACTTGACTATGCCGCATAATTTTTCTGCTCCAACCCAGGAAAACATCTATGTCGCCTAGTATTTAGTAGCGGGATGAGGTGCGCCTAATTCCTGGGTGAGGGTGGCGTTATGAAAGCATGAGAGTCCCCTGAATAAACAGGTCGATATTGGTTTCTGCCTACATCCACACGGTGAAGACATAGATGAAATACACAATATACGAAAGACCCACTAGCCCAACACTGACTTTGCCGGGTACAGATTGATAGATGAGAAACAGCGTCACACAGCTCACAATCACCATGAGGATTTCCAATCGGGTCATCATGTCGCCATGAAAAGCCGGATCCCAATAGGAAATTGGACTTTTGAAACGCCAATTAGACAGAGGAAAAAAGTGTCGATGGGCATCGTGATGATGGAGCGGCAAGTCGCCCAGCATATGTAAAAACATGCTGGAAAACAACGCCATGCCAATTTTTGAGTTGACCCAGACGGCGACAATAAAGCCCAAAGCAATCAGTGGAATCGAGTTGAAAAAATCAATGAAATTCTGCCAACCTTCCTGATAATACACCTCTCGCCAAATGACGCCCTCCGGTGTCCCTTTGAGCACCCGTTCAATGAAATAGAGCAAAAATATTGGGGCGTCGGGCAGCACCGCCCCGAAGATTACGGGCGTCAGGACACTAGCGGTATCCTGACGCCCTAGACACAACATATTGAGGACAACGTGGGCAGGGGTATTCATACAAACGACCTGATTTAAAGAATGTTTGAAAAGGAGATCTAGCGGTGCTCAGCATCTGCAAGGGCAAGCTAAGTAGGGTGAGCGCTATCCAAAATTTAGGATGGTGGGCGCACCAGGCTCCTATTGCTCTTATATCACTCTTGTCAGAGAAAATCCGAAACGTCGGTTTTTCCTTGGCAATCCCTCCAATGGATAGTTCATGAAGCACGAAGAATGATCGTTTCAAATATTATTTGGAGAGAGTGATAGACGAGCGCTATAGCAGTCCTAAATCAGTCGTAAAATCTCATGAAATGGAGATTGCTTCTAGACAGAGGTTTCATAGTTCTAAAAAGTTTTTCAGATTTACGAATCAGATAGGATTGCTATATGAGCGCCCACTATAATCAACATAGAGCTGCCCACTCTAGGGTTCTGCTAACACATCTTCATAATTTTGCAGCGGTAGAATGCGATAAATGGTTGAATAGTTTCCAAGGGTGTATTAGACACTCTTGGTGGTGCAGAAAACTTTTTTAAGCCTCACAATGAGACAGCTCGAACAGTTCAAGTAAGGGCTGAAACCCATTGCCTTCGTAGAAATTCAGGGTCAGAGCGCAAAATCAAGTGTTCCATTGAGAATCCTTTATCCATAAGGGTTTCAAAGCTTTTCTGCGCTACTAAGGGTTGAATAGTTTCCAAGGTCGTATTAGACATCTTCCAATCAGACCTACTCAATTCTTCTCTAGCCAAACATTCCTAGCTAATGAACATGGATTTTTTCCTTGCATACCTCGCGATGATTGGAGTTGTAATCTTTGGTTTTATTAAACTTCTATTCACACTGATTGAAAACTCTTCTGGTCAAACTGGGAATCTACTCACAACGATTGAAAACTTACAGAAGCTACTTGGTTTTTTCCATAATAGACGACAGCATGATAATGCTAGACTGCGACAGAAGCTATTGCAAGCTGTTAAGGTTGAGGTTACTAAACGGCTAGAAGATACATTGCACAACCGAGTTATGATCAACCTACTGACGGAAGATCAGCGTCAGCAGGTAGGTCGTATCTCTAAGTCAGAGTTAGTACCGGAGGTCGATCAGCAATCTGGAACTCTGGTAGCCAAGATGGGGAAACAACTTGAACGGTTACTTAGGATTAGAAATAGACCTGAGATCACTCTAGAACCCACTCAAAAACTCATCAATGTATTTGAGCAACCTGATATTGCAGGTCAGCTATTAATTCTGGGAGAGCCAGGATCTGGTAAAACCACTGGATTACTTGAGTTGGCCGAGGATTTAAGCAAACGCGCAGAGAAGGATATAACGGCTCCAATACCTGTCATTTTTGAGCTGGCTTCCTGGAATAATGATAAACAGCCAATAGAAAAGTGGCTGATTAGTCAGCTTAGAGAAAACTACAATATTCCAGCTACTGTGAGTAGCCA
>JAKSDM010001527.1 GCA_022360135.1 Pseudanabaenales cyanobacterium
AATTTTAAGGGTATCTACTTAAGCGAGAACTTTACTGGTTGGGTAAGAATTTGGTCAGGAGTCAGGCATAAACTAGATTTTGGATTTTGGATTTTGGATTTTGGATTCTATCTCAGAGATTTAGGATGGGCATGCTTCGCTTTGTCCATCGCAAATCTAGAGTCTGAATTCTGAATTCTGAATTCTGAATTTTATTTATAGAGTGAGCGGGATCTCGACCGATGAAGCAGAAATTATTGTCATGGCTAATCAAGATAGGACTGTTCTGCTGGGTGCTTCTAGCGATCGCCCTATTTCCCCCATTCCATGCTCTGCAGCCCCTCTCAACCGTTAACGGCTTGCCGCCCATGGGCCAGTCAGCAGCCGCAGCACTGATTCCAACTCGCCCCAATGATCCGGCGGCCACTCAAGATCTGATATCAAATTTGGCCCAGACGACTGCCAATTACACCCCGCGTGAGGAAATTGCGCTGGCGGATCCGACCAACTATGGCGATCGCTATTTAACCGATGTTCAGGGGCAGCCCGTCTACAACGACTTTATCGTCGTCATTCACGAGACAGTGGGGTCGGCTCGCAGCGCCATCAACCTCTTTCAAACCCCCCATCCCAGAGACGAAGACCAAGTGAGCTACCATACCTTAATCACTCGGGATGGAACCGTAGTGTATATTGTCCCCCCTGAGAAACGAGCATTTGGGGCGGGTAATTCAGTTTTCGACGGCCCCAATGGCCCAGAAGCCGTCTTGACTAACCCCGACTTCCCAGCCTCAGTCAATAATTTTGCTTACCACGTTTCCTTAGAAACCCCCGCCGATGGGCGGGGAAATGGTCCACAGCACAGCGGCTATACCGAAGCCCAATATCAATCCCTGGCCTGGTTACTGGCCCGCACCGATGTGCCTGACCGTCGCATCACCACCCATCGAGTCGTCGACCGCTCCGGCTCTCGCATTGACCCCCGGACCTTTGACAGCCAACTTTTTTTGAACCTGCTGCATCGCTATCCTAGTCGAGCGGGATTGGCCTATAACTTTTGATGGGCTATTTGGGCTGATGAAGGATGTGGGGTATAGGGTGTCGGGTGTGGGGTACAGAGTACAGGGGTGGAAGTATTGGACTGATAGGAGACTCTTCAATTAAATCCCATACCCTACACCCCACACCCTACACCCTTCTCCTAAGGCTTCTGATTAATTTTCTCCAGACCGAAGGGTTTGGGTTTGCCTTAGAAACAGAAGCGGGTCTAGGATCATTGAGGTAGCGATAATACTCCCAGAGTGGGCGGTAGGGACCGCCGGGTCTCATCGGTGTGCCAGCCCAATGCAGATACCGTAAGGCCCGATCGCGGTCATAAAGGATATGATTCTCCTCTCTAAAGTGCTGAGAACCGGCCCAGCTTCCAGGTTCGCCTGGATTTACTTGAGTAATATTGAGGCGCTTAGGAATGGACTTCAGCACCAGGAAGTTCATGATCGGTTGATCGGTCGTGCCGCTGGAAAAGTCAAAATACTCACGGTGTTGGGCGCATTCCCGCAACAGAGAGTACATTTGCTCTAGGGAAATCGCCTCTTTTTTAGAGCCCCAAAAACCGCTGTTAAAGACATCCGTTAATTCATCTTGGCTAAAAATCCCTTGTGCTTGAATCAGGGGGGAGAAGACATCCTGTAAGCCCCTGCCTTTATAGTGATAATCACAGCAGAGAAAATCTGATTGTGAGAGGTAATCCAGCGTTTTGGAAATGGGCTCAAAAACAAGAATGTCCGTATCGATATAGAGAAAATCATCCAGAGGCCCAAACCAAGCAACCAATTTACGCATTTTGTTGGGCAGGGCCAGGAAGTCACGCGGAAAAATCTCACCAATCGTTTGGGTGAAGTCTTCCAGAAATGCTAAATCAGGGAAGCATTCAACCTGGTAAAGACCAGCCAAAGTTGAGGCGACCTTCTGATAGGCGTTATTGAAGGGAATTAAGACAACCGGTATCTCTGGATCGGACAGTCGAAGGCTGCTGAGGAGCGCGATCGCATTATCCGCAACCTTATCATTAGCGACGATATAAATTCCGCGACTCATGATAGAAAATAGCTCAGCGAACAAGTCTGAGTTTGCGTAGCAGACGCTTCTGCAAGCTAGGCGGTTGTTTATAATATTTAGGCTTGCCAGTTAATTGAGGTCTGCTCTCCGGATCGTGTAGATAGCGGTAGTGTAGGAAAATATCTCGATAGGGAAAATCCAAATTTTCGCCGCTACAGAGTCGGCGGAATTGCTTGGAGGAGATACCGATGTAATGAAGATAGGCAAGTCTTCTGCCTTTGTCATAAAGCACAGCGTCTCTGGCCTCGAAATGGGGAGAGGTGGCCGAGTTACCAGCGATAGCTGGCTTGGGTAAGTTGAGGGCGAAGTTGTAAACCTGCCGCTCCGTCTTCATCACCATGTAGTTCAGAACTGATTGGTTGGGAGCGCCTAGATAGAGAACCTCAGCATCTCCATTTTGCAATTCCGCAATAACCCGCTCCCGGTCCTCTTGAGGAAATAACCCGCGCCTGGCGCCATAGCACCCAGAACAGAAAATTTCGGACGCGATTCGATCTTCGCCAAAAATTTCCAGCAGCCGAGGCGACTTTACATTGAAGATATGAGAAGGATCTTGGTGCTGAAAATCGTAGACTGCAAAATCTGAGGCGTCCAACTGTTGGAACATGAAATCCAACGGTTTCATCAATAAGGTGTCGGCGTCCAGGTAGATAAATCGATCAAAGGGGGCGCGCGGGTCGAAGGCGCAATAGCGATGATTTTCCCCAACCCGGTAAAATTTGGTTTGAATCCCCTGTTGTCGCCAGAATTCCAAGGCAGTCGGATGAGCTTGCCAAACTCGCAATGAGAAGTCCTCCCAGCAGCGGAACAATTCTGGATCGTTTAGCAGGGTGACATTATCTCGTTTGGCGATCTCCGCCCCTACTTTTTCAAGCTGGTCGTCATAGGCGATGACGCAAATGGGAATATCTCGACCTGCATTCTCTTCTATGCTATTCAGCAGGGCCACCAACTGGTCGTAGACTTTATCGTTAGCCAGTGTATAAATGCCATCTTTCATCAGTAATTC
>JAKSDM010000584.1 GCA_022360135.1 Pseudanabaenales cyanobacterium
ACTGAGGTTGTCAACCATGGGAAGCCATTATTCAGTCATCATTGTGGGTGGAGGGCAGGCAGGCTTATCCATCAGTTATTGCTTGCACCAGCGACAGATTGATCACATCGTGTTTGAGAAACATCGGATTGGTCACGCTTGGCGCGCCAAGCGTTGGGACTCCTTCTGTTTGGTCACCCCCAATTGGCAATGTCAGTTGCCCGGATATCCCTATCCTGGCGATGACCCCAATGGGTTCATGAAAAAAGATCAAATCGTTGAATATATCGAATCCTACGCCAGCATGTTTAATCCCCCCGTAAGAGAAGGGATCAGCGTGTTGAGGATGCGCAAAAATCCGATTAGTGATGTGTTTGAAGTCGCTACCTCCATCGGTGACTTCACTGCTGACCAAGTGGTTGTCGCTACGGGGGGCTACCATCGGCCCAGAATTCCGGCGATCGCCCAACGGCTTCCCGATGACATTATGCAACTCCACTCCTCCGAGTACAAAAACCCCCGATCCTTACCAGATCAAGCGGTGTTGGTCGTGGGAACAGGACAATCGGGGTGCCAAATTGCCGAAGACCTGCATCTGGCGGGTAAACAGGTTCATTTGTGTGTGGGCAGTGCGCCGCGATCGCCCCGCCGGTATCGCGGCAAAGATGTGGTGGATTGGCTCGAACAGTTGGGCTACTACGACCTATCGATAGATCAACATCCCCAAAAAGAGCAGGTGCGGACTAAAACTAACCACTACGTCACCGGACGGGATGGGGGGCGGGAAATCGATTTGCGCCACTTTGCCTTAGAAGGCATGCAACTCCACGGCAGACTTCAGAACATTCACAACACCCACCTAGAATTTCAGCCCAATCTAAAGCAACACCTTGACCAAGCCGATGCGGTGGCGGAAAGCATTAAAAAAAACATTGACGGTTTTATCGAAAAGCACCAAATTGACGCCCCTGTTGATCCGCCCTACCATCCTATGTGGGAGCCGGAGGCGGAGACCCTCTCGCTGGACTACCGTGACGCCAACATCGGCGCAGTGATTTGGTCCGTGGGATATGAGATGGATTTCAGCTGGGTCGAAATTCCCGTTTTCGATGGCAAAGGCTATCCCGGACACGATCGGGGCGTAACCGCCGTGAAGGGACTCTATTTTGTCGGGCTACCCTGGCTTTATACTTGGGGGTCAGGACGATTTTCAGGCATCGCTCGCGATGCCCAATACCTGACCGACTACATTCAGATGAATCATCGGTTTAATCCGCGATCGCGCCATCGGTACAGGGAAATGGCGTTAGAGCTTAATGCAAGCTAAATCCATTCTCGGATCGCAGCTTCGTAGACGGCTTGGTAGCGGTTTTTGGCGTTGAGTTTAGTCAGGGTATTGTTGATGTGAAATTTGACGGTGCTTTCGCTGATGTAGAGCCGTTGGGCGATGTCGCGATCGCGTAACCCCTGAGCTAATAATGTCATGACCTCGTGTTCCCGTTCCGATAGCCGTTGCGAAGTATCGGCTGGCGACGGTTCATCAATATTTCCTCGATACACTTGAGCCACAATCGAGCTGAGTTGTTCAGGGGTGATCTCTAGACTTACCACAGCTTTGGCGATTGTGGGCGCTGGCCGTCGTTGGCTATGTTGAATCCAAATGATCAGGTTTTCTGTCGTATGCCATTCAGCCTGATCCGTTAGCACAACAGCATTCAGCTGGGGGTAATCGGATAAGGTTAACCCCGCACTCCGACATAGGTAGGTAAAGGCTGTTTGTACTGCAGGCAGCCGACATTGTACATAGACTGGCGGACCCAATGGGCAGACAGGAGCGGGGAGTTTGAGCAATAATTCAATCATCTGGTTTTGGTTTCCCGGTTGAGTGCGGAGCGTCCCGCCTAACCAGGTAGTAATCAATCGCAGATCGTTAAATTGCGATCGCATCCAGACCTGAATGTCTTCTTGGCAAGCAGGGGGCGGGACCACAAGCGCCTCTAACGAGACATCATTAGCCTCATAGGTCAATCGACAATAACTACAGTTCAGCTGGTTCAACAATTCTGCGGCGCGCATCATAACATAAGCCATTGAGGGGGTAAGGCGTCTTTCTGTCCCCACTAACATTAAGCGGGCGGTCGTCAATACGCTGGCTAATTGATCGGATAGTGCAGATAATGGCTGAGCCGAGGCCGCAGCGGAGGTTTGCTGGTGATGAAGCTGTTGCATCTGAAGCGCACTGTCAAGCGCGATGGTTGCGGTCAGACACAGCACTTGCAAAACCTCTAAAAATTCTGGCGCGATCGCCTGATGGCTGAAAGTCGCCAAAACCCCCAATACGCGATCTCCCGCCATCAGGGGATAACCGGCAAAACCTTGAATATTATTGGCGATCGACCAATCTCGATCCTTCACCCAAGTTTCATCCGCCAGACGGTTGCTCAAAAAAGGCACCCGATTTTGGGCAATCTTGCCCACTTTGTAGGCCCCCATTGGCACCTGGGCAAAGGAGCCATTCGTGTGAGTATAGAGCCCTGACGACGCCACCAAACGTAGAGTTTTCTGATCGGGCTCAGTCAGCCACATGCGAGCAAAGGCGCAGTTAAACCGAACCACCAAAGCATCTGTAACTCGATGGGCGATCACTTCAGGGGCTAAACATCCAGAAATGCTTTGACCAATGTCGTTGACTTGCTGGAGGTCAAATAGTAACCGAGTGGGATCTAGCAAGGGATGAACAAATTTAATCGCCCATGGTCAAGGAAAAACATGCAATCTTTTCTACCTTTTTCAATTGAATAGAAAAAGTGGCTATAGCTCTGTATCAGGCGGAACAACTTTGGGGGGTAGGGGGTAGGGGGTAGGGATTAGCTTCAAAATAAAGTCCCAGAAGAAGACGGTGGATGGGTGGATGGGTAGATGGATGGATGGGTAGATGGGATGTGATTTAGTTGCAGATCCCTAGGATTCAGGGATGAAAGTTTCGATCACGCCAACATCACCTAAAGCTATAGTAATCATAATACTTTCTCAACTGCGCCAAACGATGCCTGAAATTCGCTTTCAAGTCCAATGGCCCGATGGTTCTCAAGACGTCTGCTATTCTCCCTCACTGATCGTTCAAGACTACTTTGAACCCGGAGTAGCCTATGATTTGAAAGAGTTTGTTGAGCGATCGCGCACGGCTTTGAAGGTTGCCAGCGATCGTGTCAACGCTAAATATGGTGCGCCGTGTGGTTTAGCCTTGGGCCAACTCCGCTCGATTGAAACACGAGCAATCCAATATCAAGATCTGGATCACCCCAAAGTGCGACTGATTCAATTCATTCGGTGAGGCGTCTCAAATCGGTGAATTAATTAATCCTGGATGATTCGCTGGTCGGGGTTGTAGGGCAGGCCAGTGAAACCGGCGTTCTGCTTCTGGAATCGGGCGATCGTTAATACTGGCTTCCCGGCGACGCATCAAACCATTTTCGGCAAACTCCCAATTCTCGTTGCCATAGGCGCGATACCACTGACCAGAATCATCCCGCCATTCGTACTGAAAGCGCACCGCAATTCGGTTATCGCCAAAGGCCCACATTTCTTTAACCAGACGGTAGTCTAGCTCTTTATCCCACTTGCGCCGTAGGAATGCTTTGATTGCGTCACGACCCTGAAAGATTTCAGCCCGATTGCGCCAGTGGCTATCTTCGGTATAGGCCAACGCCACCCGTTCTGGATCGCGGCTATTCCACGCATCCTCCGCCATCCGAACTTTCTTGATGGCGTTGTCGCGGTCAAACGGAGGGGCCACTTTAGGGTTTGACATAATGGATTGAAGATTTCTCGCTCAGCCAATGGCCATTTAAATTCCAGGTTAATCCTTTACCTGAGAGGGTTTCAACCTAAAGATCATACAACTTGAACGGCCATTAGCTGATCACAGCTAAGTTCCTGGCGTCTCCACAAAATTAGGCGGTTTACTTGTTCATCCAGAGATGAGACCGCTGAAGCTAGGTACAGTCAGGAGGAGATATCCCGGTAGCCAGCCTGTATAAACTGCCTGCGCCACACAAACCCAGCCGTTAATTTTGGCAATGGGCATTTTCACCACTAGCTGCAAGAAGAATAGCGTCCACAGCACTGCCCAAGAGGCCCAACAGATGGCCAACCAAGTCGGCCAAAGCAGTCCATTTGAGTTGAGAAATAGTCTAATCGTGACTGGCAATGCTGTGACGGCGACAAAAAAAGAAAACCACCCCAATCCTCGACCATCAGCGCCCAAGAATTGATTGATGGCTACGAAGAAATAAGTAAACGAGAAAAGAAGAATATAGGCAGTCACCTCGAATGGAAGTAAATCTGTAAGTTCTGCCCGGGTGGGAAGAGAAATACAGACGAATAGTCCAACTCCGCCGACAAAAAAATTCATCAGCGCGATTTCTTTATTGGAGATATGGCCCAATAGCCAGACTCCATTTAAGAGCAGAACTGCTCCCACATAGAACAAGAACAGACCTTGGTAACCCGTAATAACCATTTCT
>JAKSDM010000981.1 GCA_022360135.1 Pseudanabaenales cyanobacterium
TGACCTTTTTCCGATGATGGGGGACTCCGAGGAAGAAGGGTTTGTCCTCAAGGCGATGAATTGTCCGTTCCATGTGCAAATTTACAAAAGCCAGCTGCGCTCTTATCGGGAGCTGCCGTTTCGGCTAGCGGAGTTTGGCTCTGTTTATCGCTATGAGCAGTCGGGTGAATTGGGCGGATTAACTCGGGTGCGAGGCTTTACCCAAGATGACGCCCATTTGTTTGTTACCCCTGACCAACTAGATGATGAGTTTTTGAAGGTGGTGGATCTGATCCAGACAACGCTAAAGGCGTTACAGCTGGACAAGTCTTTTCGAGCTCGGCTGAGCTTCCGCGATCCAGCTTCTGATAAGTATATTGGCTCTGATGAGGCTTGGAATAAGTCTGAAAATGCCATTCGTCGAGCTGTCGAAACGCTTAGTATGGAGCATTTTGAAGGCATTGGCGAGGCCGCATTTTATGGGCCTAAGCTAGATTTTATTGTGCGAGACGCCTTGGAACGGGAGTGGCAATTAGGCACCGTTCAGGTGGATTACAATTTGCCGGAACGGTTTGATTTGGAGTATGTGGCGGAGGATGGCTCTCGTCAGCGTCCGGTGATGATCCATCGGGCTCCCTTCGGTTCTCTAGAACGGCTGATTGGAATTTTGATTGAAGAATATGCGGGAGATTTTCCGCTTTGGTTGGCCCCTATTCAAATTCGATTATTGCCCGTCACTGAGGCGCAACTTGGGTTTGTTCAACAGGTTGCTGATCAACTACGCTCCCAAGGGGTCCGTGTCGAGGTCGATAACAGTGGGGATCGCCTTGGCAAGATGGTCCGGAATGCTGAGAAGGCCAAAATCCCAGTAATGGCGGTTGTTGGCGCCAAGGAACTGGATGCCGAGGCCCTCAATATCCGCACCCGGGCTTCTGGCGAGTTGGGAGCGATCCCCGTATCAGAGGCGCTAGAGAGGATGGAGAATGCGATCGCAAACCATACAAACTTCTAGAAGAAGGAAGCCCTCGTGCCCTCGACCGCCACTGTCACCGTCCCGGCCACCACTGCCAATATTGGTCCTGGGTTTGATTGCTTAGGAGCCGCTTTGACGCTGCATAATCGCTTCAAAATTTCGCCGTTGTATCCAACGGTAGACGCCCTCAAAATTACCGTAGCGGGTCCAGAAGCCGAGCGCGTCCCCTTAGATGAAAAGAATTTGATCTACCAAGCGTTTGCTCGGTTCTATCATCATTTGAACCAAACTCCACCCCCGATCCACATCGAGATTGAACTCGGTGTACCGCTAGCCCGGGGACTGGGAAGCTCATCCACCGCCATTGTAGGGGGGCTGATGGCAGCCAATCTGCTAGCTGGGTCTCCTTTAGATCAATCGGCTCTGATTGATTTAGCGATCGCCATTGAAGGCCATCCCGATAATGTTGTCCCCGCTTTTCGGGGCGGCTGTTGTCTAGCCGCCTCCGGGACAGATGTCGATTGGGTAATTAGCGATATTCCCTGGCATGAAGCCGTAATCCCCGTTGTCGCCATCCCCAACTTTGAACTCTCCACAGCCGATGCCCGACAGGTTTTACCCCAAAGCTACAGTCGAGCTGACGCCATCTTTAACACCTCGCACCTAGGGTTGTTATTACGTGGGTTAGCGACGGCTAGAGAGGAGTGGTTAAAGGCGGCTTTAGGCGATCGCATCCACCAACCCTATCGCCAGACCCTAATTCCTGGATATGAAGCCGTCTGCGCCGCCGCCATCCAGTCTGGCGCCTATGGCATTGTGATCAGCGGCGCCGGGCCAACCCTATTAGCCCTTGCTGACCGGGAGGACGCAGACGCGATCGCGAACGCCATGGTGACAACCTGGGCTGAGAGTGACGTACAAGCA
>JAKSDM010001013.1 GCA_022360135.1 Pseudanabaenales cyanobacterium
CGAGGAGTCTAGAGGAAACTCCTTCTGGGGAAGCACTTCAGGATTGTTTTCAATCCCCTCAAGCTGATCCGCAATCGCCTGGTCAGCTGGGACTTCTACCTCAACAGATGAGGGCGATAAATCTTCGCAGCTCTCAGTCAGGGGCTCACTATCGCCAAAAATATCCTCAATTAAGGGAATTGAATTTGCCGACAATTCCTCCTCGCATGAGGTGATTAATGCCGCCGTTTCTGAAGTGGAAGCTGCACTGCCCCTCTCCGTCTGGAGTCTCTCTCCGTCCAGCGCTTGTAGTGGATCCCCATCCTCAGAGACATCTAGAATGAGCTGTTCACCAGCTTCACAGCCTTCATCAATCGCACTATTTGTCGGAATAACGATGTCAACATAGTCTGTAATTCCCTCTGTGGCTCCGATCTCAGACGCTTCATAGGCTGCATAAGCTGTATCCGCTTCAGGCTCAGCCGCTGAATCGCCAAAGATCTGATCCAACTGAGAATTCGCGGCCTCTAATGTGAAATCTGCCGAGGAATCTAGAGGAATTTCCGTCTGGGGAAAGACTTCAGGGATGTCTTCAACCCCTTCAAGCTGATCCGCGATCGCCACGTCAGCCGAGACCTCTATATCAGACGAAGGCGATAAATCTTCGCAGCTCTCAGTCAGGGACTCACTATCGCCAAAAATATCCTCAATTAAGGGAATCGAATCTGCTGACACTGGCTCAACTTTTTCCCAATCGAATGCTGTGTTTATCGGCTCGATTGTGGGAGTGCTGGCTTGATCGAAAATGGCGGCTGCTGTTGGGTCCCCTAAGGCGACTAACTCAACTGAGGGGCCTCCCACCTGAGACCGCTCACCCGCCAACACAGCATCTCTGGCTGTTTGGAAATCCGCCAAAGCCAGTTGGGTGATCAGCATCGCCTCATCAGGGTGTGTGTCGAGCCCCTTGAGAGCAGCTTCAGCGGTGGCCCCAAACCCGGGTAAGTCAAGGAGTTCAGCGAAACCTTTAAAGACTTCTGCTTGGGCTCGCAACTCGCCAGCCACTTCATAATCCTGGGGATTGGCTAATACCACCTGCAGGCGCTCCAATCCCTGTCCCACATCAACATCAAAGATAGAGAAAATCATATCAATGCCCAGATCAGATGAACTTGGGATAAAGGTCTCTGCTTGGGCTATTGCATCTCCCAATTGCGCTTCCAGTTGGGTGAAGATGGGCTCGGCCTTTTCCAGCGCTAATTCTGGGTCAGAATCACCCAGTGTCATTTGCTCCATTAGCGGCAGTCGTAGACAGTCATAAGCCTCAAGTAATAGGCTTTCCAGCGTCGTGTCAAGCACGACTGAATCAGTGTAGAGCGCTTTGAAAATATCTTCTAGCCGGTGAGCTATGGTCTTGATGGCATGGAGATCAACGCTGGCGGCCCCTCCTTTGAGGGAATGCGCCGCCCGCATCAGCTCATGGACTTTAGCCGTACTACGTTCCTGTCTTAGAGTTAATAGCCCAGACTCAAGCATCTGCAGCAATTCGGGCACCTCTTCAATAAAGAATTGGTAGGCTTGGTCGCGGATTTCGGGACTGATAGACATAATGGATTGGAAACTAGGGATCAGGTTCATCAGAGTGGAGAATGGGCAACGGGCGATCGGGCGGTCAACCAGAAGAAAAGCCTCTCCCTAACGCCGTTCCCCAGAGCCAACTACTTCACCTTGAACTGACCAACACTGCCCTGCAGTGCTTGGGCCACTGTCAGAAGCTGTTTAAAGGAATCTGATACCTGGGTGGCTTCTTTTGCTGTTTTGTTAGCGATCGCCGCCACGTCGGTGATGCTCTTAGCGACCATTTCGGAGTCTTGAGTTTGAGCAGTCGTGGCTTCAGCAATGGCTTCAACCAGCGTGTTAATTTGGCTGCTGGCTGCTGTGATTTCATTCAGACTCTGGCGGGTTTCATCCACCAGTTTGGTTCCTTCTACTACCTGCTCAGTTCCAGCTTCCATCGCGGTCACCACCTCATTGGTTTCAGCCTGGATGTCTGTTACCAGTTGGGCAATTTCAGCGGTTGCTTGAGCAGATTGCTGGGCCAGCGATCGTACCTCATCAGCAACCACTGCGAACCCGCGTCCTTCTTCACCAGCCCGCGCCGCCTCAATTGAAGCATTCAACGCCAGCAGGTTGGTTTGGGCCGCAAACGAATCGATCAGATTGACCACTTTAGAAATTTTCTGGGACGATTCACCCAGGCGCTTCACCTTTTTAGCCGTCTCCGCCACCGTTTCTCGAATCGCCATGATTCCATCTACTGTGCGGTTCATGGCGACATCCCCAGTTTCTACGGTCTCAGATGCTTGCTGAACAACCGCCGCCGCCTGTCTGGCGTTGGCGGCGACAGCCTGGGCCGAGTTGGTCATTTCTTGAATCCGATCCAGAGCCGCTGAAATTTCTTGCGTTTGTTGCATCGCGCCTGCGGAAAGGGCCTTAACAAAGGTTTCGTTCTCATCCGTCGTGGTGGTAACCTGGGTCGCCGCCGTCTGTACTTGAGTCACAATCTTTCTCAAACTCTCAATGGTGGCGTTGTAAGAGTCTGCAACCGTGCCGATTTCATCGTCAGTAACATTTGCCCGGATGGTCAGATCGCCCTGGCTGACTGGATCTACTTGCATTAACAGTTCCAGGGCGCGTTTTTGGAGGGCTTCCTTAGCCGTTCGCTGTTCTGCTTCCGCTTTTCTTTGCCGCTCTAAAAGATTTGACCGTTCAAGCGCCAATCCGACCTGGCTGGCTAGCTGGGTGAAGAAGTCTGTTTCGAGCGTTTGCCAATCCCGAGGACCGTTGCACTGGTGGGCAATCAAGAGTCCTAACAGATCACCGCCAACCAGAATGGGCGCCACCAAATTTGCTTTCACGGCGAAAGGCTCTAACTGCTTCAGGTGGCATTCGGTTAAACCTGCCTGATAAATATCAGAGGTGGCTTGAACCCGGCCTTGCTTGTACTTGTCGACATACTTATCTGCAAAACAAGGATCGGCAATTTGGGCGCTTAATGCCTTAGGCCAGTTGTCCTCTACTGATTCAGCAATGACTGTGCCTTTCCATGTATCGTCAAAGGTGTAGACGATGACCCGATCGGTTTGGAGGGCCTGTCGAATTTCCTGGGCGGCGGTGTCGAAGATTTCAGCAGGCGTCAGGGATTGCGCCAGTTTGAGGGTAATTTCCTTCAACAATTCGGAACGCTTAGCCTCAGCTTGCTGTTGCTCCAAGAGCTTAGCTCGCTCAAGGGCTTGGCCGGCTTGGACAGCCAACTTAGAGAAAAAGTCTATTTCAGAGGGTTGCCAGTTACGAGGCCCAGCGCACTGATGGGCGATCAAGAGCCCCGAGAGTTCATCCCCACCCAGGATTGGCGCCACCAAATTTGCTTTGACAGCAAAAGGTTCTAATTGTTGCAGGTGGCACTCGGTTAAACCGGCTCTATAAATATTGGGCGTTGCCTGCACTCGGCCTTGCTTATACTGCTCCACATAGCGGTCTGCAAAGCAGGGATCAGTAATCTCAGCCCCCAAGGAACTGGGCCAATCGCCAGTTAAGGTTTCAGCGACAACTGTACCTTTCCAGTTTTTATCAAACTGATAGACAATCACTCGATCTGCTCGCAATGCTTCTTGGGCAGACTTGACGGCGGTATTGAGCGCTTCCCCTTCGCTAGTGCATTGATAGAGGGTATTGGTGATGTCCTTCAGGCGCTGAGCTTGCTCCACCTGAATTTCTTGCTGTTGGAGCAGCCCTTTAACCTGACGCACCAGGTTATTAAAACTCTGGGCCAGGGTCTTAGCCTCACGCGGGCCAACGGAGTCTGCCTGCACGCTCAAGTCGCCTGCCGCCGCTTGTTCTGCTTTACCGGCCAATTGATACAGCGGATTAGACAGTTGCCGGGATAGCAGCAGCGTAATTACAGTGGCGATGCCCCCCAGAACAACAGCCGTCAGAGCAAACACAGTCAGCAATTCGCGTTGAGTGGCTTGAATTTCAGACATTTTGATTGAAGAAGCGGCTACCCAATCGGTTTCTGGAACCGTTGAGACCGCATATTGTCTACCCTGATGCACAAATGAGGCGAGGAAAAATTCTTCAATCTCTTCCTCTTCCTCAACTTCTGTTGGATCTTCATTACCCTCCTGATTATGAGAGTGAATGCTGAAATTTAATTTCTGAACTGGATACTGCGCCTGCAAATCAAGCTCTGCTTGTTCTGCATCCAGCTTTCCGTCCCGGATTTGAATCAGAGAGGCGGCAATTGACTTAACAGTGTCTCCCCCAATCACGTCTTGTTGATTACTGGTCCCTGCAACCGCTGCACTCCCTAAAATAACCTCGGTAGAAGGACTCCAGAGCTGTACATTTCTAGATCCCTCAAGTAATCCAGCTTGAGATAGCCGCGACGCGACTTGCTCAAATCGAGCTGCAGAGAAGACGGCTTTGATTACCCCCAAAAAAGCTCCAGAATTTGGATCATGGATGGCTTGAATCACGTCTACACTGAAGCTATTCGCCGACTCGTCAAAGCCTGGATCAGCAACCCATTGGGTTTCACTTTGCCCTTTTTGCCACCACTCTTCATCCCGCTGAACAAAGTCTGACGTGGGATTACTATAGGCGACATTGAATCCATACCGTTCTGTAAAGAACAATTCCGCCATTCCTGCCGATTTAGTGGTCTGAACCAAATAATGATTAAGGCTGTGATTGGTTTGCAAGAGCTTGGTGGCGGCAAACTGTTCTTCAAGTTGCTCAATCGGTTTTTGGTGGAGTTGCTCTGCCTCTGCCTTTTGACTGCTAGCCTTAACTGTGTTAATTAAGAGAGGATTAGCGGCCAATTGAGCCGTCGTCGCTTGCATATCCTCAACCAATCTTTCAGCTGACTCGGCCATTAGCAGCGTTTTGCTGCGCAACTGTGATTTGAAGTTTGTTTCAACCCGCCTTCCGACAATTTTGTCGTCCACAAAACCGGCGATCGCCAAAGGTAATAACACTGTTGGCAAAATCGTCATCAGCAAACGACCCCTAAGGCTTGCACCCATCTTTGAATCATTGTGCGCCTGTTTCGCCGACTTCGATGACCTAGCTGACTGCTCCACTTGCAGCTGCTCTTGACGTGGCAGCCGTCGGGGCGGCGATACTGAAACAGTAGAAGGTTGCTGATTCGCTGCAGTTAAGCGTGGACGGGAGTCGTAACCATTGAGATTAGCTTTGGGATTGGGCCTGGAAGGAGTTTGAGTCATGGAAAAAACCTTATGCGGAGTGAAATGTTGACCGGAAATGCTGTCAAGAAATCTTGACTAAGCTCTGGGCATTCTGTCGAAGATGGCGTTACCGTCGAGCACATCAAGCATTTCGCCATCTGATTTCACCCAGTAACCGCTTAAGAAGGGAGCAAGCCCAGTCGTTCCTGCAGAGCCGAGCGGAGATTGAATCATCCCTGGATCAAACCACTCAATGTCTTCAACCCGACTGACAACTAGTCCCAGCGACTGATGCCCTATCGGCTGGTTTTGTGGGGGGTTGAACTCGGTATGCAACACGATGGCTGAGTAAGTCGATCCACTCAGCGTTTGCTGATACCAGGGCGTCAGTCCGAGCAAATGCCCCAGGTCCAACATCCACAGAATTTCACCCCGCCAGTTGTAAACGCCCATTACCCAAGTCGGCATATGGGGAATAGGCATAATCTCACCGATGGGAATCTTAAGCACCTCAGTCAGCTGTCGAATGGGTAATAGAGCAGTGGTGTCAGGCTCCAAGCGAAACCGCAGAAATTGTTCATTCGCAACTAATATATCGGTCTCTGGAACGGGGATTGAGTGGGTTGGAACCGTTAGCGCATCTATGGTCATCAGTCTTCTCCTGTTTAGCGGTTGAGCAGCTGTTTAACGGTGCGTGTCAGTTCTGCTTGGTCAACCGGCTTGGCGAGATAGGCGTCGGCTCCCTGCTTTAAGCCCCAAAACTTATCCATTTCGGAGTTTTTGGTAGAGCAAATGATCACCGGGATGTTGCTGGTGGCGGCTTCGGCCTTCAACGCTCGACAGATTTCAAAACCACTGCGGCCGGGCAGCACTACGTCGAGAATAATTACATCGGGTGTGTAGCTATCTAACTTCTTGAGGGCTTCTTCGCCGCTTGTGGCGGTTAGAACGTTGAGGCCATCTTGTTTAAGACAGCCCATCACCACTTCCATATCAGTCAGAGAATCTTCAACGATTAGGGCTGTACCCATGATGCTTACCTCAATTTATTAATGGACAATTAATGGACAAACGAACAGCTTAATCGGGCAGCGGGATGACTCAAGCCAATATCCTGTTTTTCAAATGCTTACGAATGGCTGCCAGTATTGGTCCAGCTTCTACCGGCTTACTGAGGAAATCGGTAGACCCCGACATCTTGGCCCTGACGCGGTCAACAATGCCGTCATTCCCGGTTAAGATTAGGATTGGCATTTCCCGAAAAGCAGGCAGCTTGCGCAGTTGACTACAGATTTCGTAGCCGTTGGCGTTAGGCATCACTAGATCGAGAAAGAGAACATCTGGTTTGCGGGACAAGAGGACGGCGATCGCACGGAGTGGATCACTCACCGCCAAAAACTGATAGCCTGCTTCGGTTAAAATCTTTTCCAGGGTTTGACAAACCAAAGGACTGTCATCTACACAGGCAATTAAAGGCCCCTGGTTAGAATGAGCAACTGAGGACAATTTAATTGTGGGTGGTGAGACAGGCGGGGTCCAATCTGGAACCGTCATCAATTCCACCAACCCCGATTGGACATAGGGCATGAGTGAGCAGGTCACATCCACGACATCACGTTTCAACAGAACTGCTAAATCACGCAAGGTGCGTTGTCCATTCAGGAGTTTAGTGAGGGATGTATAAACATTGGCGGAGGTGCATTTTTGCAATTGCGCCGGCTGTCTGATAATCGGCGCTCGATTCGGAGAGCGATCCACGACTTTGGCCGCTTGCCACGCCTGCCACCATTGCTGAGTCTTATGAATGACCTGCTCAGCGTCAACCAAGACAAGTCGCATAGGCAAAGCATTAGTGGGTTTTAGCTCGTAAGCGATTTGCATTGCCTGGGTGATATCAAACAAAACCTCAGCAATGATTGCGTCAATGACTTGAGCAATCTGTTCGCGGCTGATTTTTTTTCGCTCTATCCACAGGCACAGCAGTTCGTATTCCCAACCGATAGTGAAGGTGGTTTTGTTAATAATGGATAGTTCCCGTTGCAAGGTAGTGTGGTCGGTGGAGATTTGGGGACAATAGGCGGCTAAAGTTCTACGCCATCGCCTAACCGGATGACTGCCGCCAGTGGCGTACATAAGGCGTCCTAAATAGATATGAAACGTCCAACTGACCTTATCAGGACCCGTCAGCAACAACTGACCGCTAAAGCGGGAATGTTTTAGAGTCTCAAATAGCCCCGCTTGTTTTGCTGCGTTAAAGTCCCTAATTGAAATGCCTAGGGATGGGTGCTCGGTGATAATCATGACTGCTTTCCAGCCTCGGATAGATGCCGACTAGCCTATTCGAGCGAAATCTCCAAACTCAATGGTTCAGAAATTCATATCTGCTCCTGTTGGAGTTGAAATGTGCTGAGATGACTTAGCCATAGAATGCCCAGAAAATTAGAGAACTATCTGAAAAGAACTCTAAGTAATTTCAATGATGTTTTAGATCAACAACTCGACTAAGTTTGACTTTATTCAATCAAGATCTGTGGGCCACAAGTTTCGGCTGAAGAGTGAATGGAAAACGGCGCACATCAATACGATTGCTGCTCAAAAATTCAAAACTGGCTGCTTTAAGTGTTTCTGAATCATCGTTAAGATAGCTTCAGCACTGGCCGGTTTACCGAGAAAATCAGTTGCGCCTACTAACTTGCTCCTAACTCGATCTACGATGCCATCATTCCCGGTCAAAATCACAATCGGGGTGTTGCGGAAGAAAGATAGCTTACGAAGCTGACTACAAATTTCATATCCATTTGTGTTGGGCATGATCAAGTCCAGAAAAATCAGATCTGGCTTGTTGGCCAATAAAACAGCGATCGCTCGTAGCGGATCCGTCACACTGACATAGTTGTAATTTGCTTTCGTGAGAACTACTTCCATTGCCTGACAGATGATGGCGCTATCATCAATGCAAGCAATTACAGGTTTTCGGGCTGCTACTGCAGGTTTAGATTTAGGCGGAGGAGTCGCTAAAGCGGGTGCAGGTAAGTCAGGAATGTTGACCAGCTTCACCCCCCCAGCTTGAATATAGGGAAGTAGTAACCGGGTAACTTCCAAAACATCACGCTTCATTTGCACAGCCAAGTCTCGCAAGGTGCGTCGCCCGTCGAGAAGATTAGAGAACACTTGATAGAGTCTTGATGAGGCGAGTTCTTGTAGTTGCTCTGTTTGCCGGATAACTGGCGCTCTATTCGGAGAACGATCCGCCACTTTAGCCGATTGCCATGCTTGCCAAAGTTGCCAAGCTTCTTCAATTGCTTTTTCTGTATTAATTAAAAAGAGCTGGACTGGCAACAGCGCATCTTGCTGAATGGTGTAGGTGACCTGCACCGCTTGATTAACGTCGAACAGAACTTCCGTTGTAATGGCGTGAACTAACTTGGCCGATTGCTCGCGACTGATTTTCTGCTGTTTTACCCACAGACATAGGAGATGGTATTCCCAGCAGAGTTCCCAGGCTCTGACATCGGTCTCTTTTAGAAAATTAGGCTTTTTGAGCGCCTCGGTGGATACCTCTGGGCAATAAATCGATACATGCCGCAGCCATCTTCTGACCGGATGTTCTCCGCCAGTCGCATAGAGAATACGTCCTAGATAGAAGTGAAAGGTCCATTCTTGCCCCTTTAAACCTTGCAATATTAATTGACCGCTAAATTGAGGCTGTTTTAAGAGTTGAAATAAACTAGCCTGCTTAATCGCATTGAATTCCTGAATCGGAACCTGAGGAAGGTTAGTATTTCTAGGAGTCCAGGAGTTCTTGGCCAAGGTCGCTTTCATTGCCCACTACGACTTATCTAAACTTACGCCTACTGCGAAAAATGTCTTACCTTAGAGTTCCCTTGCCTTAGCTGAAATACTCAACTTGTTGAGGAAAACCCACTGTTCTAGAGGCGGTTCTTTCGACTGTCATTCAGCTCAGATCAAGTCATCATAAAGCTGTAGACAATAAATTCCAACAACGACCTTCGGTAGTGTTAAAGGAGGTTACAGACATGAGGATTACCCATTGGCAACCTTTTTGGCAGGTCGGCAGCCGGCAGAGTCAAATTGACGATGTGTTTGCAGAATTGGCGAGTTTCGATCCCGATCGGGGTATGGCTCAAATGGCTGCGGTCGATATTCGAGAAACTGATGACGAAGTCATTCTAAGCGCTCGATTGTCTGGCGTCGATCCCCGAAATATTGATATTCAGATCACATCAGAAGCCGTTACTCTCACTGGTCAGCATCGTAGTGAGACCCATTATGGTTACGGCCATCGCTTTAGCTATGGCGGTTTCCGGCAAGCGATCGCACTTCCGGCTCGAGTTCAAAGCGATCAAGCCCATGCTGATTGCCATCAAGGCGCTTTAATCCTAACGATGCCGAAAGCAAATCGGCCTATTAAACCGATTTCAACTTGGCGGAACCGCTCAACTCGTTCTGCCAGCTCCCTATCGTCTATAGACACGCTTGCAGACGGTGTTCAAAATCAAATCGAAACGCTAACGAAAGGTTGGACAAAGGCTAAGCATTGGTTGGGGCGACAGCTACAGACAGCTGCAGACCAACTATTAGCCGACTAATTAACAAAATTAGCCGACTAATCCAGCAAAAGGAGTTCGAAACAGCAATAGACTGGAGCTGCTTTATACCTGTATCCCTGTTGGGCAAGCCACATTAATCCCCCCGAGTCCGCAATAGCCGCCAGGGTTCTTGGCGAGGTATTGCTGGTGGTAATCTTCAGCATAGTAGAACTGAGGCGCCTCTAGGATTTCAGTGGTGATTTGGTTGTAGCCTGCTTTGTTGATTGCTTCCTGGTAGAGGCTTTTGGAGGCTTCGGCTAGTTTGCGTTGCTGATCTGAATAGACATAAATACCAGAACGATACTGGGTGCCTGTATCGTTACCCTGGCGCATTCCCTGAGTAGGATTATGACTTTCCCAAAACACCTTTAAAATTTGCTCGTAACTGATTACCTTGGGGTCGAACACCACCAGGACCACTTCGTTATGCCCCGTCATCCCTGTGCAGACCTCTTGATAGGTCGGGTTAGGGGTGTATCCAGCCGCATAGCCCACAGCGGTGGTGAACACTCCTTCCTGCTGCCAAAATTTACGCTCTGCCCCCCAAAAACAACCTAGACCAAACAATGCTAACTCCATCCCATCAGGAAAGGGGGGCTTCAAGGGGACGCCATTGACGTAATGACGCTCCGGGACTGGCATTTCCTTTGCCCGACCTGGCAGCGCTTCCTCAGGGGTAGGCAGGATTGATTTCTTGCCAAATCCAAATAGCACCATGGGTTTTCACTCTATGTTCGCATCAGAATATTACTTTTCTCACTATAAAGCATGCCTTGAAGAGAGGGGGGGAATGGGAAGAGGAAGGAAAAGGAATCGCTCTTCCCGTCAATTAACTTGTGCCAAACAATCGATCGCCTGCATCCCCTAATCCGGGAATGATATAACCGTGGTTGTCTAGATGTTCATCAATGGCGGCAGTGTAAAGGGGGACATCGGCATGTTGGCGGTGGAATTGCTGAACGCCTTCGGGGGCGGCTAGGAGGCAGACAAAGCGAATTGAACGAGGCCCGACTTGCTTGAGTCGATTGACCGCTGCGATCGCCGTATTACCTGTCGCAATCATCGGATCTACGACCAGAACATCCCGCTCGATAACGTCATAGGGCACCTTGAAGTAGTATTCAATAATGGCTAGGGTCCTGGGGTCGCGGTAAAGGCCGATATGCCCAACCCGAGCTGACGGAATTAGCTCCAGAATACCGTCAAGGATACCCTGACCGGCTCTCATGATGGAGACTACCACCATTTTCTTGTCGGGGGCTAGGACGGGTGCTTCCATTGTGGCCAAAGGGGTTTGAATTTTTTCCCGCTTGATCGGCAGATCACGGGTCACCTCATAGGCCAGCAGCATGCTGATCTCCCTCAACAAAGCGCGAAATTTAGCCGTACTCGTCTCTACCCGACGCATCAGGGTGAGCTTATGTTGAACGAGCGGATGGGCAATAACATGAACCTCACCAGACATAGATAATTTCCCACTTTCAATTGACACCCTAATGACTTAAATTCCGAGAAATCTGAGTCTCGCATCATCCTAAGCCAAGTGACGAATAATGAGGATAATTGATAATTGGCAATGTGATGATTGCCCATTACCAGAAAGAATGGCTGTTTTGGTTGAGTCTAGCCATAAAAGACCCCTTCAAAATCGCCTAACAACAAGGATTTCACAATCCAAAATCCAAAATCCAAAATCCAAAATCCAAAATACGGGCTATCCCTAATCTCTAACGCCTGATCGTTGAACCCCTAAAACACCGTTCCATCACTCTCAATCTGAATTGGGGGTAAGCCGCTGCGCAATTGAGCAGCAATATGGCGACCTGCAGCCCAAGTGCCGCCTTGAAGGATTTTGGCGAGGGGGAGTTCGGTGGAGCTCAGGTTCAGTTTTTGGCGCATGGCGTCAGCGATTTGATCGAGCAGTATCACAGTCAGGGCCCGCCACTCGACAATAACGGCGGAATCGGGGCGATGGCGATCGCGGGTTACCTGTGAGTGTTTGGGCTCCAATAAGCCCAAATCAACACACAGTCCTCCGTTGCGATACTCAGCCAGACCTGTTAAGGCATCCAAGTTTGTGATCTCCAATCCCAGTTCCTGTAGTGGTTCCAGTAAAGAGTAGGTGAGCCATTGAGAGAGCTTGTGGAAGGGAACCAGTTGACTGCCAAGATCGGTGACTGGTAGTTTGGGGTGGCGCCATACGTCGCCCAAGTTAACGTCTGCGATCGCAATCCGTCCCGGCCAGATATCACCCAGTCCTTCTAGCAAAGTCTGCAAAATCTGGTTAGTGGAAAGCTGACCCTCTTTAGCCAGGGATTTCAAATACAGAACTAAATTCCCCGGTCGGGGCGTGTCGGAGCCAAAGAAGTCTGGGTGGCTAAGCAGGGCTTTACCCAGGCGCTGAAGCAGCTTGAGGCGACCGTCTATACCGACCAAAGCGTTCTCGGGACTGGCTTGAAACCCGCCCGTCAGCTTGGCCGCTGTTAACTGCTGCAAGCCCCGCGCATCCGCCTGCCAAGGGTGATCTGAGTGACTTGAAAAAGCGCCTTGCCGGAATAGGTGAAAGCTGGCGATCGCCAATCCTTCGGAACGACGAAACACTTTCCCTGTAATAGGTTCAACATATCGCCACTGATCCCCAGCGCCTGCATCCAGTAATACACTCGTTATAGCTAAGTCAATTTTCATTTTGGCGATATCCAGGGGAGACCACTGCCCAAGTTCAGCGGTTAGTTGACTTAAGCGAGAAGCTCCATTCACCTCAAAATGCCGCCAACGAGAATGGAAAGGGATATCCATAGTGGGATACTTTTCCCGCATGACTTGGATAACGAAGTTGGCTGTAGCACTCAGACGGTTTAAGCGACAGCGGAAATGGTCAAGTCGATCTTCACAAGCCAATGCAAAAAGTTGACCACAGCGATCTCGAATCGCTTGAGGAGTGTGAAGATAGGCGATTTCTTGGGGTGCGGCGTCGAGCATGGGGAGTCGAGGAGTGAGGTGGCGGAAGAGAAAAGATGGTGGGCTGGGGAACAGATCAAGCTGTCTGCCAAGATTCTCAGGGCTAATTGTCAAGACATGGTAGCCGATGAACAATCGCTAGGGAACTGAGGATTAATCGCTAAGAGGGTGTTTGAAAAATCCTGCCGCCGATTGGTAGGCGTGAAGTATTCGACCGGTAGCTTCCCAAAAATAACCAGAATTTGTCATCGAATGCTTCGACTCTAAGCGGAGGAAAAAAGCATTCCAGACTTCTCAAACATCATCTAAGGTCCGAATCCTCAGTTTCCAAATAAGACGATTAGTCGGTCAAATCTCTCCCTTTAACCTGGGCCAGTCCATCAGGGTTTAATGTCTGCCTTTCGGTGTAGTAGCCTGCGGCTTTCTTGGCTTCAATTTCTACCTTGGCGTCGGCAGGAATGAGATCTTCAGGAATCGGAACGCGCTCGATAATTTCGATGCCGGAATTAACGATGGCGTTGTATTTCATGTCGCTCATGGAGATGAAGCGATCGATTTGAGTGATGCCTAACCAATGGAGTACATCTGGCATCAGTTCCTGGAAACGCATGTCTTGCGCTCCAGCCACACATTCTGTGCGATTGAAGTAGGCATCAGCGCGATCGCCCCCCTGCTGACGCTTGCGGGCGTTATAAACTAGGAATTTGGTCACTTCTCCTAGAGCCCGCCCTTCTTTACGGAAGTAGACTATAATGCCTGCTCCACTGGCTTGAGCAGTCTCCACACAAGCTTCGACGCCATGCACCAGATAAGGACGACAGGTGCAAATATCAGAGCCGAATACGTCAGAACCATTGCACTCGTCGTGGACTCGCACGGTCAGCGGACGTAGAGGATCGGTAATTGCCGCCACATCTCCTAATATGTACACGGTGATGCCGCCAATGGGAGGTAAAAAAACCTTAATATCTGGACGGGTGATCAATTCTGGAAACATCCCGCCCGTTTGCTCGAACAACGCATACCGCAGTTCGCCTTCATCAACGCCTAGGCGAGCAGCAACGCCAGGGAGATGCCATACGGGTTCAATCGCAGCCTTGTTCACAACCAGGTCCCCCCCTGGCTTCACAATGACGCCATCTTCCTGAATTCGTCCTTGGCTAATCGCACTCTGCAATTCTGGGATCTGGATATGAGCCTTGGTAATTGCGATGGTGGGGCGAATATCATAATTTTTCTTAAGAAGCGGCTTGTACACTTCACTAACCAGGGCGCCAAAGGGATCAAAAGAGACAATTTTGTCAGGGTCAGCCCAACTTCGATAGGGGCCGATAGGCACTGTGGGGGAGGTGTTGGTCAGGTCTGGACGATGACCAGGCTGCAATACTCCACTAGCCACCGCTAATGCCCGATAAACTGCATAAGAACCAGAGTGAGTGCCAATTACATTCCGATGGGCTGGATCTGTTACGGTAGCAATGATGGGCCCTCGCTCTATGGGATCAGCCTGCCCCCACCGGATGGGAAATGCAGCTTGGGAGCCAAAGCGATTGGGATGAGAGGTTAGGACAATGTGGCGAGGTCGAACGCCTGTGAAGGTAGATTTGTGAGTTGCATTTGGCGGGCTAGGTAGTTTAGCAGCCAAAGATAAACCAGTTGAGTCTTTCATAGATGCCCCGTTAAAAAACAATTAAAGAAAATCAAACAGTAGGCGTGTATTGCGGCATACCGTAGTTTTTTCTTACATGGGAAGCTAATACTCTCACATGGAAGTCTTATATATGCAAGTGAGAGTGTCCCAGCTTTTGAAAAGATTTGGCTTTTGGTCCACCAATAATTGCAACAAGAAAGCAATATTGAGAATCTAAAACTGTGAAACTCCTAAAAATAAAGGACTTTAGCAAGTTAAGTCCAGATAAAAAAGAAATGTAATTTTAAACACAAAGCCATCTCGAAATTCAGAGTTTATACTGTATATATTAGTTTATTTAGGTATATTTTGTTGCTTTAATGTTAGATGCAAACTTTGTAAGTCAAGATAAGTATAGTGCGCGCCACTTGGCTTAGGTCTTTCTCGCAATGTCATTCCCACAAAAGCAGGAACCCAGTTAAGCCATAAGATGTCTCACCTAGAGCGGCGCTTGCCATAACCCAAAAATGGCCTACAACCATTTATCTCTATGGAAAGCATTGTGTAGGGCAGATGAATGATGCGATTTGGGGTTTCTAACCTAAGTCGGCAAATTCCATGGGGGAGAATTACTCTACGAGAAGGGGATATCGCTACAATCCCAAAATTCCGCGAATTCGCCGCACAATCTCTGCCGGAGAATCAGAGATATCAATTTGAAGCGCATCCTTTGGCTCCTCCAGGGTGTCGAACTGATTCCGGAGTAGCGCTACCGGCATGAAATGCTGCTGGCGTTGGTGGAGCCGCGCCTGAATCAATTCGAAAGAACCCCTTAGATAAATCAGTTTGACCGACTCTCTATCTGGGGATAGCATCTGTCGATGGGTAGCCTTGAGAGCCGAGCACGCTAGAATGGCGTCGCACTCCGAGTCTATCCATTGGTTAATGAGACAGTGTAAAGCTTGGAGCCAAGGTTGGCGATCGCTATCATCCAGTGGTGTTCCCTGGCGCATTTTTTCAACATTGCTAGGGGGATGGAAGGCGTCTGCATCTGCAAACAACCAGTTCAGCTCCTGGGCTAATAGTTTGCCAATGGTAGACTTACCTGAGCCAGAAACACCCATCAAAAGAATAATCACATTAGGGAACTGCAGCTAAATAACATCCCATCTACCCATCCCCTCATTTACCCATCCCCGGTCTTCTATTAGGATTTTATTTTTACGCTAATCCCTTAAGTTCTACTCCAACTGATATAGGGTAATTTCGCTGCTATGGCCTTGATCGCGTCAGCTTGAGCTACAAGCTGCCCACAGGCATCCCAAGCGCCACTGAGAAACATTTGTTGCACTCCTTTATCCATTGACACAGGAGCTGTAAAATCCCCGCAATGAACCTGCATCCTCTCCAGATCGAGCTGCATGTCAACCTTCGGGGTTTCCATTAGAGTTTTCTGGAGATGACTAACTACTTCAGACTCTGCTGTTACACAAGGTGTCCCCATCGCTACACAGTTGCCGAAGAAGATTTCCGCAAAACTCTCACCGATAAGGGCTTCAATTCCCCAACGGGTGATTGCCTGAGGGGCATGTTCCCGGGATGAGCCACAACCAAAGTTGCGGTTAACCACCAAAAATTTGGCGCCCTGGTACTGAGGCGCATCGAACGGATGTTGTCCCTGCGCCTGGGTGCGATCGTCAGCAAACACCTGCTTTCCTAGCCCATCAAACGTAACACAGCGCAAGAACCGGGCCGGAATAATTCGGTCAGTGTCAATATCATTGCCAACCAGCGGAATCCCCCGCCCTGAAACAGATGTAACCCGATTCATACAACCAATTCCTTGATTTAAGATTGACTATAGCCCGGTGGCTTACTTTAGTAATGGTATCGATATCTGCGATCTAATTTCTCCCAGACAGAATGGCAGAATTCAATATTTATCCTGATCAAATCAACTTCAGATTACATAGTGATTTTTCAATTTCATTAACTGCACCCTACCTGACCGAGATATATCCAATCCAAGTGAGAATTACTATAGATGGCTAAGTTATTTGACTGCATCACCCCAGAGCTGCAAGACTTCATTCACCATCAACATCTCTTTTTTGTGGCCACTGCGCCGCTGAGTCCGGCAGCTCACATTAATCTCTCGCCTAAAGGGCTAGATACTTTTGAGATTCTCTCTTCCACTCGGGTTGCCTATTTGGATTTGACTGGGAGCGGCAATGAAACCTCCGCCCATCTCCAAGAAAATGGACGTATTACCTTTATGTTCTGTGCTTTTCAGGAACCACCCCGCATTCTTCGCCTTTATGGCTCTGGCCGTACCGTGTTACCGATTCATGAGGATTGGCCAGGGCTAATTAAGTACTTTCCTGAAATTCCGGGGACTCGTCAGATCATCGTGGCGGATATTGAGCGCGTCCAAACTTCCTGTGGTTTTGGTGTCCCGTACTATCAGCACCAAGGACGGCGGGAAATCCTGGTGCAATGGGCGGAGCGGAAGGGCAAAGAGGGATTGAAAGCCTATTGGCGAGAAAAGGGGCAAGTGAGCATTGATGGTCTGCCTACACCCCTTAGTCACTCCCTAAAATCCCAAGCCAGGAAGGAATCCTGATGACCAGTTTGACAACAGCGTTGAAGGAATGGGCAGTTGCGGTGGATGCTTTGGCAGCTGGGAAAACAATTCTATTGCTTAGAAAAGGCGGCATTCGGGAAACTGGGAGACGGTTTACGGTCAGCCATAACTCAGTGCTGCTGTATCCCACCTACGAACACCAAAAGCCTGAGTTACTCAAGCCTGATTACACCCAACAGGTAAAAAGGGCGCCCTCAGGCTGGCGCCCTGAAAGCGTTAACCTCAAAGCTTGGGCTCAAATTACCCATAACTTTCAACTCAGTGAGGCTGAAAAAGTAGAGGCGCTTATGCCGTATCACATCTGGAATAAGCGATTTGTTACAGAGCGGTTTAAGTGGAAGCCCAAGCAGCCTCTACACATACTGCTACTGCGAACCTACCAGTTATCAGAAGTTGTTCAACTTGCTGATCATCCGGAATATGGCGGATGCCGGTCCTGGATTGACTTGTTAGAGTCAATTTCCATTGATGGGGCGGTTCCCGTTTTGAATGACGCTGACTATGCTTCACAAATAGATACGATTCAGAAAATGTTAGAAGGATAACAGCAAGACTTTGAAGGCGGGAATCATATCGATATTCAGCTGCTGTATAAGGCGGTTTGAAAATGGAGACGCCAAAATCTCCAGAATCTTCGGCAACGCCATCCATTAGCCCTAGTTGAATCGCTTCAGCCTCATTATGACCGTATCTTAGACCACTGTTTTTTCATCCGCTCAATTCTTGCGAGCAAACTTTCATTCGACAGGCGTGAATTGAGGCGCTCCACC
>JAKSDM010000734.1 GCA_022360135.1 Pseudanabaenales cyanobacterium
AGTGGATAGACATACTCTATATCGTTTACCCGACTCGCCTCAATGTTAACGTTCGGTAATTCGGGCGGCAAGAGCAAACGCGATTGGATCTTGCCATCACCTACCATTGCTCCGGTAGAACCCAATAGAAGTAGAGAACCCAATAGAATCAATTTTGAAGGTCTTCTCCATTGACGTAAGAGGGAGAATGGGTGGATTGCGCTTGACTGCGTCTTGGCAAATTTAAGCTGGCCATAGCGGGCGAGAGACAGAGATGAGATGAGGATGAAATATCCTAGGCCAAATCGGATTAATGGCCCTTGAATCATAATGAATGACATCCCCAAAAATCCAATCGTTATCAACCAGATGTATCCTCGGAAATTATCATCGTTGGACAGCCGTAGAATCTGAATAGCAAGAATAAATGATAAGACGATTAGTACAATCATAATTTGGGAATTTATTGATCCCTGTAACCATCTTAAAAATCCCAAAATCAAGTAGTTAAAGCCAGAAATATCTTCATCAACAAGCTTCCACCAAAATTGAACATTGCCAGCCTCTACATTGGCTTGCTGCTCTGTGACTAGCCACGGTGTATCGAGACACATCAATGTTGAAGGATAGAGTGGGCAGCCAGATGTGATCACACCGAATGACAACATTGGCAAGAGCAACACAATAACTGTTGCAATCCCCCAGATTACTCGCTGAATGCTAATTTTTTCATCACACACATAGTAAAGAAATGCGGCGGGTAATAAGGCAAAAGCTGACAGTTTTAAGGTTACCGCCCCACAGGATAAAATCAGCGGGATAATCCGAGCATCCAAAGGAGATGGCTTGGTTTGGCAAATATTGGTTTGGCGAATAGATGATTGATAACTGGATTGATGATTGCCTGAAATGATTAACATAAACCACGCGGTTATCCCAATCAGAAATGTAATGGCGATATCCGCTGTGAAAGACACTACTATTGGCGACGTAGAAATTTTTAGCGTATAGACAGAAATAACAATTGAGAAAAAAGATAAAAGAAACCAGTCAGATAACCTTGCTTTATTGTCTAAGATTTTAATCAAACAGATTAGAAGTTGAACAATGGCTATCAAAAAGATGAAGCCGTTGGTGATGGCGCCAATTCGATTTCCAAATACTTTAGGCGTTAATGGCGCCGCTAAAGCGAACCAAGATGAGGTAAAGCCAAATTTTGGATTAATCAGAGAGACGCCTGGGACTGCCCCAAACTCAGATAACCATTTGATCGCGCCTAGATGATAGACACCTGTGTCAAACCAAGTCATCTCTGGCGTGATCAAAAGGGCGACAGCCATTGCTAGGACAAAAAATCCAAGTATTAAGCCCGGAGTAAGACCGGTCAACATCTTAAGAATCGTAGTTCTTGTCTTGTATGACAGTAGAGAAAAAGCATTCAGGCCAAAGGCGATCGCAGCGCCAACTGCAGTTGATAGGGGTAATATTAACGATGTCGCAAGTAAAGCGATACAAAGGATAATCAACCCCAACCAGAATGCAGCGATAAAATAGTTACTCCTGCTGTCAAAGCAATTAGCTCTAACTATATTCAGAAGCGCCGTTCCTATCCCAACGCAAATAATTGTCAGGCAGGTCCAAACAAGAATAAAATAACCCATTCAGCGAGTCTCATGATTATAATATTTCGTCAAAGAAATGCCCCTAATTTTCAGGGCTATTTCATTCTGAAAATGCGCTTGAGTGTTTCTAAACCGTACTTGCACCGTCGTTCAGTCTGAGCCATATTGCTGAACGCATTCGAACGATATAAGTTCAAAGCAAAATTACGTGCAACCGCGA
>JAKSDM010000295.1 GCA_022360135.1 Pseudanabaenales cyanobacterium
CAAACGGTCAGGTTATGGCTTTAGAAACTTTGATAATTTTCGATTACGTTGTCTAATGTGCTGGCATCTTGATCTTAACTCTGCATAGTTTAGCCGGAAGAGCCAAGCATTGCGTATATTGCATCAAGTGGGACTGAATCTTAATCGGGAGGGTCAGGGAGCATCAACACAAACCGAAAAGTGCGATCGCTCCTGGCTATTGCGAGAGTTGGGAGCGGTTTTTTTTGGCAAGTTTGGATGTTGGCTTTATCATCGGATTCTTAGAGCGATTTCATCTGAGTCCCAGCCATTAGCGAGAAGCTAGACTTAGCATCTGATTTTTGTGCTGTTGATGGTTTGTGATTGAGTTGAGCGGTCCTATGCAAACTTCATATAAGATTGCCCTCGGCGCTCTGTCTGGGGCAGTTCTAATTGCTAGTGGATTAGTTGTTCAAGCAGGCGGATGGGATAACTTTAAGCTGCGCTATGCGTTTCTGAGTCAATATCTTCACGATCAAGACCGAGAGTTGGAGGACTTGCGGCAAAAGGCAGTTAATCCGGAAGAAAATACGCGGATTGAGTTGGCTGAATTGCTTAATGGCGGTCCCCCCAAGGACGGGATTCCCAGTATTGATAATCCCCAATTCGACACGGCGGACACCACGCCATTTGAATCAGATGAGAAAGTGATTGGCGTGGTGGTCAATGGAGAGGCGGTGGCCTATCCGTTTGGCATTATGAATTGGCATGAGATTGTCAACGACAACATTGGCGGCGTCAACATCAGTGTTTCCTATTGCCCACTTTGTGACACCATTGTGGCGTTTGAACGAGGCGCTACAACCTATGGGGTCTCTGGTAAACTCTACCAGAGTTGCTTAGTGATGTACGATCGCGCCGACGATACCCTATATTCCCAACCCTGGGCGTTGGGAATCGTGGGACCAAACGTGAACCGTAGTTTGGATAAAATCCCCACCACTAAGACAACATTAGGCGCTTGGCTGGCGCAGCACCCCGATAGCAAAATTCTCTCCACCGACACCGGACATCGCCGTAATTACCAAGCTTATCCCTATGGCGCCTATTACACCAACACCCAGATCATCTTTCCAGTGCGTCATCAAGACCAACGGGAACATCATCCCAAGGCCATCATCACCTATGTTTGGCAGCCCGATCAGGCCACCCCTCACAATCGCTTCTCAGGGGCCAGCCATCAGTTTGTCCACGATCAATTAAAACAAGCGGGAGAAAAACTGGTGAGGTTTAATCAGCGGCAGATTCGAGCCCGTTGGGACGCCCAATTAGATACGGTGGTAGTTGAGGAAATGGATGGCGAACCGATTCCGAACTCAACGGCTTTTGCGTTTGTGTTTCCGGCGTTTTTTGGTGAATAACGGTAGGGGAGAAAGGGTGTAGGGTGTGGGGTGTGGAGTGGAGGGATGCAACGTTCTCTACCTACAGATGCTGGGAAAAGTCAACCCTCCTGCTCCCCCTGCTCCTCAAAATACTGCCACCGACCCTTCCTGCTTATTCCTCAGCAGATCCATAATTTTGTCCTGATAAGCGTGGAATCGGGGGTGTCGCCTGACGGTGTAGGTGCGATCGCTAGGCAGGTCAAGCTTGATTTCTTGCAAAATTGTGCCTGGTCGGGATGTCATCACATAGATGCGCTGGGATAGGAAAACGGCTTCACCGACATCGTGGGTGATCATCAGGATGCTAGTTCCAGTGTGCTGCCAAAGGTCTAGCAGGAACTGCTGCAAGGTTTCTTTAGTTTGCACGTCTAAAGCGCCAAAGGGTTCATCCATCAGCAAGATTTTGGGTTGGTTAGCCAGGGCGCGGGCGATCGCCACCCGCTGCTTCATCCCACCTGAAAGTTCCTTCGGAAAAGATTGGGCAAACTGGGAGAGTCCAACCATATTCAGATAATAGGAAGCCTCCTGCCGCCTTACACGCCCACCCAATCCCTGCAGCTTCAGCCCAAATTCCACATTCTTTTGCACCGTCATCCAGGGGTAAAGCGTATAACTCTGGAACACCATGCCGCGATCGGCTCCCGGTCCAGTCACCCATTCACCATCAACGGTTATTTCCCCTGTCGTGGGAAAGTCTAATCCCGCCACTAGCCTCAACAACGTGGACTTACCCGAGCCCGACGCCCCCACCACACAGACAAACTCGCCTGTTTCCACATGCATATTGATGTCCTTGAGGGCAACCAACAAACCTTGACGGGTTGGAAAATGTTTGTAAAGGTTAGACACTTCGAGGTGCATTTTTCTATCCTAATCAAATGCCCATTTACACGTTGTTCTCAAAATCCAGCGAAGGGAAAGGTCGAGAATAAAACCGATCACTCCTAACACAATCAGACAGGCGAAGATTTCGTCAGTTCTGAAGAACTTCTGCGCCAGTTCAATGCGCTTACCCAGTCCTTCATTAGCAGCAAGCAGTTCGGCCACGACGACAAGATTCCAGGCAGCCGCCATATTAATTCGGAAGGTATCTAGAATATTGGGGGCGACGTAAGGAGTAATCACCTGGAAAAGGATCTGTCGACGTCGTCCACCCAATGTATAAGTTGTCTCGATCAGGTCTTTAGGAATGAACTTCACTGCATCCATGATCATCAGGGTGTTGTAGAAAACAACACCAATGAAAATCAGCGCGATTTTGGGCTCTTCTTCTAATCCCAAGTAGATGATCAACAGGGGAATGAAGGCAGGTGCAGGCATATAGCGGACAATACCGATGATCGGCTCCAACAGCGCTCGAATACTGGCAAAAGCCCCCATTGCAATGCCGATTGGGACTGAGATAACTGCAGCCAGCAAAAAACCGCTGCCAACTCGGAAAAAGCTGGCCACGGTATCATCGAGCAGGTAGCCTTCCTGCCAAAGTCCGATCAGGGCTTGTCCCACTTGAATTGGCGAAGGCAGAAACTTGGAATTGACCGCTCCAGAACTGGCGACAATCCACCAAAGGCTAAAGGGAACTGCAATTGAGAAGATGAACAAACCCCAGTTCAGCGACTGGGGAATATCCTCGGCAATTCGCCAGAAAACACTTGGTTTCAGGCTTTTTCGGTGCTGAGGAAGCGAATTGATCTGAGCAGATTGATTGGTCACGATAGGTTACCACTAATCGCGGTGGCTGTGTCGGTGGAAGGGATTAAAGGCGAAAGGGAAAGGGTCAAGAGAACGGGTGAAACACTTAGGCTACATCCCCCTCCCTCTTTCCCTTTCGTTCTCTATTGAGATTGAGACTGGGCGTATGTCTTGACAAAGCTATCGTTAAATAATTGGGTCAAATCGGGACCTTCAGGAATAAATCCGACATCCACCATGAACTTAGACATTTTCTCAGCGGCAAACGGCATGTGTTTCATGTTGTTGCCAGGACTGAAGGCTTCTAAGTTTTCTGCCAGCGTGAAAAAACGAGTCCCTTGCTTCAGTAGTTGCAGTTGATCAATAGTGACACCCGCTTGTTTGGCCATGATTTCATCGGCTCTCTGAGGATTCGCATCCATGAAAGCCAAGATGTCAAACCAGGTATTAACCAACGCCTGAACTTGGTCGGGTTGGGTATCAATCAATTGTTGACTAACCACAAGCAGATCTGGGATGGCGCCTGGAAATGCTGCAGAATTAATCAGTTCTTTGCTGCCTTCCCGTTCTAGAGCGGTCAACCAGTAGGGCGGGAAGGCTCCCACTGCATCTACTTTTCCGGCTGCAAAGGCGGCGGTTGCGGCTCCGGTTTCAAGGGGAACAATCACAACATCCTCCCGTTTCAACCCCTTCTCTTCCAAGGCCAGGGTCAGCAGGAAGTCACCCACAACGCCCTCTTCTACGGCGACTTGCTTACCCACCAAGTCCTCTACGGTGTTAATATCTTGCTTGACGATGATTTTGTCATTGCCAGCGGAGTTATCGTTCACCAGCACAACCACTTCGCCATTAACGGCGTCTGCAGCGAATGAAATGGTGTCGTTTAGGGTTTGGCAGTTGCCGTCGAGTTGCCCTGCAGCAAAGGCGTTCATTGAGTCCAAATAGCCGTCAAACCACTTCAGTTGGACATTCGCGCCATTGGCGGCAAACAGCCCTTCTTCTTCAGCGATCGCCCAAGGCCACCATCCAGCCCAGTTACTATATCCAATTACAATAGGATCTGCATTATTGTCACCATTCGGAGGGGTTGCAATGTTCGGCGCTTGACCACAACCAATGGTGATGAACAAGCTGCACAAGAAGGCAGCGAACAATGGTAGGAACTTTCGAAGCGTCATGGGTTCTCCTTACGAATTAGCGATTCCAATTTCTCACAATACTTGTGTCCAAATTAGTCAGAACCCAGGCCCCCATTAAGCTTTGTTTGGATTGCATTGACTACTTAAAAAAATGAAATGACAGAGTGCTCTTTCAGATAGTTCCCCAGAATTTAGATTTCATAATACATAGCCTTTTACCGAAACTCACCATAGCTCTTTACAGAGACCGCAGTGAAAATCCGGGTATTATCCGGTAAGCTATTGACTGCAATGATTGGTATAAAATCATACATTAACCCTTCTTTAGACCTGGCAGCTGCAGCTGTTGCGCCTCATAGCGATTGTGAGCATAAGCATGTGAGCATAAGCATGTGAGCATAAGCATGTGAGCATAAGCATAAGTATTAACGGGTACAGCGCATTCTGAAAGGGCGAGAGCGTTGTTATAGGGATCCCCAACATCAACAGCTGGAGATCCCAGTGAGATTAGTTTGTCA
>JAKSDM010001305.1 GCA_022360135.1 Pseudanabaenales cyanobacterium
GTTATTTTAAGTGTGGAACATAACCTAAGTAAGGCAATTAAAGCCCTAAAGCATTATTATAAGGGCGATTTACCCTTTTATGGTTTAAGCAAAGATGATTTAAGCAAACCAGAGTGTGGTCGATTAGATTTCTCAATCACTAATTTAGAAGGCGATCCAACGCGGATATGGTTTATCTGTGATTCAGATCCGGTATTCGATGAAAATATTAAGTATGAGCTTTCACAAGCATTTGTTAACTGGGGTTTCTATCAAGAAAATAGCTATTTTCAACTATTCCTAATTAATTACGATGAAATCGCAGCTAAAAATGGAGACCGTTCTTCTAACTTGTGATATTTTTGAAATCACATTTTGGCCAAGAATCTCTCCCGTATAGCGACTCGCTGAACAAATCTTTTGGCAATGGTTGAACCATTGTTATCTACCATCAGCTGTTCGGTAAGAATAAAAGTCAAAAGATGATCGTTTCAAGCAGTCATCTCTTGACTTTCGCTAGTCGTTGGCATTCTCCTCTTCCGGGCGGCGCCAAATCAGCGTTGAATCTTCCTCCGAATTCAACGGTTGAACGTTTTTTTGGGTCTTGGGAGCGCTGGCTGGATTTTCTCCCCCACCAATATAAGTCCGCTCTTCAGGTAAACTGAACCCGTCATTAGACCCAATGTAGGTCTGATCATAATAGGATGAATCAAATGGCTGGACATCCCCTTCCAGCTGTAATTCCTCGATCTCATCATCTCGGATTTCTTCTATCACTTCATCTTCTAAGAAGGGGCCCAGATAAGTTTCTTGATAGACGACATCGGGAGGTGGAGAATCTACTTCACGCTTGAGTTCTGCGATCGCATCCTCGTCTAAGAAAGGACCAATATAGGTCTGCTCATAATCCGCCGGATTGAAGGACTCAGATGGACTAGGATTATTTTGAGCCCGATTAGACTGTTGCTGTCTCCCCTGAGAAGGAGATCTGGAGGACCGATCACTGGCAGAGTTTAACGACCGAGATGGCCCAGGCCGATTTCTAGGCTGATCGATTGGGCGGAGACGATCAGTGAATTGAATCCGAGTCGGCTCATCTGCCGAATAAGACTTTGGATATCGTCTTTTTGCCGAACGATTATCTGCTGATTGGCCCTGATTGGCGCCGCCAAGATAGGTATCTAAAAATGGATCGACCGGCTGGTTGGGTCGGGATGAGTCAGCCTGAGTTCGGCGCTGCGCTGAATAGCGAGTCTGGCCAGGTCGTGCTATTGGACGATCTTGAGGGCCTCGCTGGGGCGCTTTTGGCGGAGTCGGTCTATCAGCTGGTTTGGGCTGACGAGAATGGGACTTGAACTGCTCATCAGAAGAATAGGGTCGGCGATGAGAAGGTCTTATCCCGGCAGCATCATTTGCTGATTGGCCCTGCGGCCAGCGTCCCGTTTGAGCTGACTCGTCTGAACCGCCTCTCAGACTACGATTGGACTGTGACTGCTCACCATTTGTTTCTCCCCAGAGAGAATTCCGTTTATTTGTCTGCTCTGATGGTTTCATGCCTTGGGTAGGTCTGATCTTAGACCGCTCCTCAGGACGATACTCCTTCTGAGAGCGCCAGATCTTGGTTTGGCCCGACCCTGACGCTTGAGCAGGACCCGGCTCTGATGATGGTCTCATGCCTTGGGTAGGCTTGGGCTTAGGCGAACCATCAGGACTATACTCCTTCTGAGAGCGCCAGATCTTCGTTTGGCCCGCATCTGACGCTTGAGAAGAGCCAGATGCTGATGGGTTCATACCTTTGGTGGGTTTGGGTTTTGGCCGTTTATCCCCCGCATGCATGAGCTGAGAGCGCCAAATTTTCGTTTGTCCAGGCCCAGACTGGGGAGGACGCCGAGGAGGTGGAGTTGGCGGCCTGCGCCGCCCCGACTTCACATCTAGAGCGAAATTCTCAAAAAATACGCCAATTGCAATGGCGACGATTAATACAATTCCGAAAAATAGCAATGGCTCCATGCGACCTAGCCATCCTTAAAAGTCAGCAGATTGAAACCATAGGGCAGCCTTTGTTTTCAATCACAACTACCACCAATATGACAGTAAATCCGGATATTCACCACTGCTTCATCAGGACGTCCACTTATACCGAAACGGTCTGGGTGGGTAAGAATACAGGGGGCAGGAGGCAGGAGGCGGCTATAGACAGATTCTGGATGCTGAATTCTGGATTCCATCTGAGATATAATTTCCCATTTTCTAAGTTAGCGCTCTTTATAAAGTCTTAGTACGGCTCCAGCTTCCTTGTCCACCCCAACTCCATTACTCCTGCAATTCCCTTTGAACGATTTGAACCAGCGTTTCAAATTCATTAGCCCCTTATCTAATTTTCACATAACGTTCGCCATACTCTCTCAGGCGTCATCGGCAGTCGCCGCAATCGGACGCCCGTTGCATGGGCGACCGCATTGGCCACGGCTGGCGCTGAGCAGTTGGTTGTGACTTCTCCCATTCCCTTAGCGCCAAATGGGCCATAGGGATCAGATTGCTCTACGAGAATCACCTCTATTGAGGGCGTCTCCTTAGCCACTGGGAGCCGATAAGTCCGTGGCGTAGGATTGAGAATCTGGCCGTTATCAGCCCATAGCAACTCTTCTCTCAGGGCGTAACCGAGTCCCATGACGACTCCTCCTTGAGCCTGCCCCCGGCAGATGCGAGGATTAATCGCCTGACCCACATCGATAGCCTGGACGCAGCGCAGGATGGTGATGCGCCCCGTATCGACATCGACGTCCACTTCTACGCCCTGGACTGCAAAAGTCAGACTAGACTGGTCGGCGCTATAGGATTCCTCTACATCGAGCGTTTCACCCAGTTCCATAGCCTTTTGCGCTAAAGTTTGTAGGCTAACTGCCTGAGCGCCGGATTGGATGATTTGACCGATTATCTGCAGCTGAGCAGTAGGGACTTCTAATAGCCTTCCAGCCACCTCTAACAGTCTTGAGCGCAAGGATCGAGCCGCTAGCCTCACCGCTTGTCCCGAGCTGTAGAGTGTGGCTGACGCATAGGAACCGGAATCAAACGGAGTCCGGTGCGTGTCCGCAGCCACGATATCAATCTGCTCAACCGTTACACCCAATACTGCCGCTGCAATTTGTCGCAGGGTGGTGTCAGATCCTGTACCCACATCCACCGAGCCGGTTCGCATCTGATAGCGACCGGCTGGATTGAGGCGCATCCGGACCTGAGCCAAGTGGAGCTTTGCTAAGCCGCTGCCTTGCATTGCGATCGCAATCCCGACGCCTCGACGCAGCGATCCCTCCACCATTGGCGGCGTGTCAGGCGAATAACCCAACTCCTGTATCACCTGCTTAAGGGCCTGATCCAAGCCATACCCGCCGACCACATGAAAATGATGTTCCTGTCCAATCAGACCCGTATCCTCGGGAGTAATGAGTTGCGATCGTCGAAATTGAATCGGATCCAGGTCTAGTGTTGCCGCAATCTGATCGATCAGGCACTCCATTGCAAAAACGCCCTGGGTGGCCCCATAGCCTCGAAAAGCGCCAGCAGGCATGGTGTTGGTGTAGACAGAGCGGCCCCGAAAACGCTGATTTGGGCAGCGATAGAGTCCCAACGGCATGATCCCCGTCAGATAAATAACCTGTTTACCATGATTGCCATAGGCCCCTGTATTGGCAATAGCATCCATCGCCATCGCCAGCAACGTTCCATCCTGCTTCACCCCAATCTTGAGATGAAGGGTCATGGCATGACGGCTGTTGGTCGCCGTAAATTCCTCCTGCCGAGTTAATTGCCACTGGACCGGCCGTCCAGTTCGCAGAGTCGCTAAAGCGCACAGATCTTCAGTGAGAATCTCCTGTTTATTGCCAAACCCCCCACCGATATGGGTTTTGAAAACTCGAAGCCGATCTTTGGGCAAATCAAACAGTTCCGAAAGCAGACGCTGACAGTGAAAGGGCGCCTGCGTACTAGAGCGCACCACTAGCACGCCATCTTCATCTAACCAGCTAGTACTGATGTGCGGCTCCAGATGGAAGTGTTGAACAGCAGGCACTTGATAAGTCTGTTCAAAGACGTCATCCGCTGCGGCAAATCCAGCCGCCAAATCCCCCTTCTCCAAGAATACTTCGCCCGCAATATTGTGCTCAGCATCGTGAATCTGGAAGGACTCAGGTTCGTCATGAATGATAGGGGGGTAACGGGTAGGGGGGGTAGATTGTTTATCCATTTCCCCATCGCCCCATTGCCCCATCTCCACCGCACGCTCACCCATCGCTGCCATCGGATCCAGTACATGGGGCAGACTCTCATAGTCCACTTCGATTAGCTGACAGGCATGTTCGGCGATCGCTCGCGACTCGGCAACTACTGCAGCCACGCGATCGCCGACAAACCGGACCTTGCGATCTAATAAGTAGTGATCATGCGGATCGGGCACAGGGGGGTCATGCGCCGCGGTCGAATAGGGACGACGTCGCACATCCTGATAGGTAAACACCGCGTGAACCCCTGGCAAAGCTTTAGCCTGGGTCGGATCAATCCGGCGAATGCGGGCATGGGCATGGGGCGATCGCACCACCTTCAGGTGCAGCAGCCCAGACGGGGTCCAATCCGCCGTGTAGATTGGCTTGCCCGTTACAATATCGGGACCGTCTTGCTTAGGAATACTTTGGCCAATTGGGGAACCAGGAACTCTAGATTTTGGATTTTGGATTTTGGATTTTGGATTTTGGATTTTGGTTCGGGAATAGGAAGTTGCTCCCTCTGCTCCCTGCCTCCCTTGCTGCCCTACCCCCCTGCCCTGCCGCTCCAACCACTTACCCCGCATAATACTCTCCACAATCGCCTGATATCCTGTGCAGCGACAGAGATTGCCATCCAGCGCTTGGCGCAGGTCGGTTGCGGATTCAAACTGAAGCTTCGCGGCGCTCATGATCATGCCAGGGGTGCAGTAGCCGCACTGAAACCCTTGCTCGTCCAGAAAGGCTTGCTGCATCGGAGAAAGTTCGCCGTTCTGGGCCAATCCTTCAATGGTGGTAACTGCAGCGCCTTCAATCCGATGGGCCGGATACAGGCAGCTGTGGACAGGCGTGTCATCCACCCAAACTGTACAGCCGCCGCAATCTCCAGTGTCACAGACCCGGTGAACCCCCATCCAACCCTGCTGATGCAGGAGGGTTAACAAACTGGCTCCAAACGAACAGGTAGCAGTGTGGGGTTGATCGTTAACTCGGAAATTCAGCTGATTGGACATCTGTAACGCCTCGTATACCGACTAACTGCCGATCCCAAACTCCGCCAACGCTCGCTGCATCAAGATCTGTGTCACATGGCGACGATACAAGGCGCTGGCTTGACTATCCTCTAAAAAATCAGTTAACGGAATCGCTGCTTCTAAGATGTCTCTAAGGTCAGTTAAAGCCGGAACAGCAGTGGCTTCAATTAGTCTTGGCGAAGCAACACTGGCCCCTATGCCAAAGCGGACTTGACCCGTTTTAGGATTATGAGCGGCTACCACAATTGAGACAGCCAGTCCGGCAGTGGCCACACAGATACGCCGATAATTGACTCGCCAAGTCAGACTTTCCTGAGAAATCCAGATTCTCCGTAAGACTTCTCCTGGTTTCAGAATAGTTCGCTTAGCCCCGATCTGAAAATCTAAGGCCGCCACCCGATAGGAGCCGCCTTCGAGGGAGCTAATGTCATAGCTGGCTCCCAGCGCCACCATAACCGGCGCAAATGCACTCGCTGGAAGAGCTAAACAGAGATTACCCGCAACCGTCGCTACGTTCTGAATTTTGAAGGAGGCTAGTTCATGAACAGCGCATTGAAGCCCCTTCATCGCTGGCCAGGTCGCTGGATAAGCAACCCGCAACAATTGACTCATCACACAAGTGGCGCCGATCGCTAGACCTGCGGGAGTCACTTCCAGTTCCGACCAACCCAACCCCTGCATATCCACTAGCGTTTTCACCTGAGGTTGAGTCTGGCTAAATATCCAAGTCCCTCCCGCCAGCCAAGCCCAATCTGCTTGCCAGCCTTTCACCTCGGCTAAATGAGTGGGGCGGAGATAGGTCTCAACAGACTGCAAATCCATCCATCAACAGCCTCATCCACCAAAGCGCAGCGTCATAAAGACAAAACGCCCCACAAAAATACCGGCCAAAATCCAGGTCGGGATAGGGACTTCGTGGGCTTTACCTTGGAACGCTTTTACCAATGGATAAGTAATAAAGCCAATCGCCAAGCCTTCTGCGATTGAAAAGGTCAGTGGGATCATAAAAACGGTTAAAAAGGCGGGAATGGCTTCTCCTAAGTCTCCCCAACGAATGGTGGCGACATTTGACATCATCAAAACGCCCACAATCACCAGTGTGGGGGCGGTGGCATAGCCGGGAATGGCGCCTAAAATTGGAATAAACAGCATTGATAGCAAAAACAGCACGGCCACAATCAAGGCGGTGAAGCCTGTTCGCCCGCCTTCCGCCACCCCTGCAGCTGACTCGACATAGGTCGTCACACTGGAGGTTCCTGTAACTGCTCCCGTCGTGGTGGCTATCGCATCAGACATCAGCGCCTTATTGGCTCGGGGAAGTTCGCCATTTTCGTCGATGTAGCCCGCTTTTATCCCAACCCCTGTGAGGGTGCCGATGGTGTCAAAAATATCGACAAATAGGAAGACAAAGAGCACCGCCACAAAATTCAAGACGTTGGCCGCAGTAATCTGCCTCACGCCAATGATAGCTTGTCCGAAGATGTTAGCTGGCGCTGGCGGGGCCTCGATAATCCCCTGGGGCCAAGGCGTTACCCCTAAAATCCAACCCAGTAGGGCAGTGGCCAAAATCCCCCAAAGCAGCCCCCCTTTGATGCGTCGAACCAAGAAAGCCGCTGTGAGGAGCAAACCGACGATCGCCATGAGCGTGGGTGGAGCCGTCAAACGGCCTAAGGCAGTCTTCGTTACCTCGTTAGCAACAATAATGCCAGCGCCGCCCGTGGCGGGATCGCCAGCTAAACCGATGTAAGCGATGAACAGTCCAACCCCTGCTCCTGTAGCACTCTTGAGACACATGGGAATGGCCTTAATGATCTGGCGGCGAATATCCGTCAAGGTTAAGCCGACAAAGATCAGCCCCTCAATAAACACCGCAGCTAGAGCCAGTCTCCATTCGATACCCAGACCCAACACGACGGAGTAAGTGAAAAAGGCATTGATCCCCATGCCAGGGGCCAAACAAAATGGATAGTTGGCGTACAAAGCCATAATCAAAGTGCCGATAGCGGCAGAAACCGCTGTAGCGACCACAAGCTGAGGGAATAGATCCCCTGGCTGGCTAATAAAAATACCATCGGACAGAATCAGGGGGTTGACGACCAGGATGTAAGCCATGGTCATGAAGGTGGTGATACCCGCTAGAATTTCTGTGCGGAAATTGGTATGAAATTGGCTGAATTGAAAGTAATCTGCGATCGCAGCTTGCCAGACAGTATATGGCGAACTTTCAGGGGAACCGGACTGTGTCTCAGGTTCTCTAAGCTCTAGTTCATCGACATTACCACTCATTACAGCTGATCTCCAGGCTTTTACTGATTGAAGCATGTTGGAAAAGTCCTCTGGATAACCTGACTTTTGCCAACACACTGATCAAAAAACTCATCCCAGTCAATATTGCATAGTATCCTGGGGCCAATCTTGGAGTTGTCTTATAAAGCACAGCTTAAGTGATTAATCAAGATTGCATTGCAAAATTATGGCCATATCTGTGAACAACCTTAAAGCTTTCCGCAGTTCATTTCTGGACTTTGTGGGCGACCCATTTTACGCAGTTGAATCGGAAAGTGTTCGCTACATCGCTGACGGGCTTATGGTGATTGCAGGCGATCAGATCAAAGCATTGGGCCCCTATGAACAACTGCGGGCGCACTATCCAGAGGTCGCCGTCACGACCTACCCAGGCAAATTAATCATGCCTGGGTTTATTGACATCCATGTCCATTACCCACAAACAGAAATGATTGCGGCTTATGGCAAGCAGCTTCTGGAGTGGCTCAGTCAATATGTGTTTCCGATTGAAGGGAAATTCCAAGACGCCGCCTACGCCAGAAGGGTGGCTTCGTTCTTCCTGGATCAGCTGCTCTGCAATGGCACCACCACTGCTGTCGTGTTAACAACGATTTTTCCCCAGTCTGTCGATGTCTTATTTGAAGAGGCGAGGCGTCGCAATATGCGACTGATCGCCGGGATGATGATGATGAACCGCAATGCCCCCGACTTTCTTTTGGCGGATGCGCCAACGGCTGACCAACAGAATCGAGAATTGATTCAAAAATGGAGCCATATTGGACGGCTTTCATACGCCATTACGCCCCGTTTCGCCATCACTTCCACGGCGGAGGCTTTGCAGTTAGCGGGGAAACTCAAAGCTGAATTTCCGGATGTTTATGTGCATACCCATTTATCAGAAAACGTAAAAGAAGTCGAGTTTACAGCGGAACTTTTCCCAACTAGCCCTGACTATTTGAATGTCTACGAGAAGTTTGGCCTAGTGGGCGACAAATCTATATTTGCTCATGGCGTTCAGCTCACCGATGCAGAATTTGAACGGCTATCCAAGGCTGGGGCCGCCATTGCGTTTTGTCCTACATCGAATCTATTTCTCGGTAGCGGCCTCTTTAACCTGGAAAAAGCAAAGTCTGCAGCGCATCCAGTCAACGTCGGCTTGGCGACCGATGTGGGCGCAGGGACCAGCTTCTCAATGCTGCAAACTATCAGTGACGCCTATAAGGTGGCTCAACTTCAGGGACAGAGCCTTTCTCCATTCAAAGCGCTCTTTTTAGCCACCCTAGGCGGCGCCAGAGCGCTTTCGCTGGACGACAAAATCGGCGCCTTTGATGTCGGTAAGGAAGCCGATTTCATCGTCTTAGATATGCAAGCCACCCCGCTCATGGCATTCCGGAATCCTATCCCAACCGCAAACTCCCTAGATGAACTGGCTGAAAAGATTTTTGCCATGATGATTCTGGGCGACGACCGGGCTATCCAGGCTACCTACATTGCGGCAGAGCTTGCCTATGAGAGGAAAGAGACTTATAGGTATTGAAAACAACACCTTAAACGGGACATTACTGATGCTTGCTTAGCTGCCGACTCGCTATACCGTATCTCTATAAGCTAGAGCAGGAAACAAACGAGTCAAAAAGCTTGATGAAGTCCCAGTAAATACGTGTGGTATTCTCGGAGACTCATTATGAAGATTGCCTGATAACTGACCTTCATTAGACTACCCCTTAGAATCCCTTAGATATGATTTCATCTATAGGCGATCGGGGATATCAGCGATCGGGGGTGCTTTGATTAGTTTGAGGCGCAAGAGGCAGAGGGCTAGAACTCGTTTCGTCGGCGGAGAAATTGCCTGCGTCTCATCGATCTGAATCCGAACTGACACCAATTTAAATACAAAATTCAAGTCTTGTTTTGGCGTGCGTTTGCGGAATCCTTCTTAAGTTTTTTGCCGTCCATAGTGCTAGCGCCGCTAGAAACTGACTCTAAGGAAAGGGAATGATGACACCTGCAAGACAACAACCAGTCA